>DASRRN010000070.1:0-5103 GCA_035695685.1 Acidobacteriaceae bacterium
AGGGGTAGGTGCCGCCGCCGGAGCGGGAGCCGCAATGGTAGCTTCAGTCATGGGTCTTCTTTCTAAGATGTAAATCTGCAACAAATGACGGGTGCCCCATATCCCCGATCTCCTGTGGAGTTTAGTGGCTTCCGCGCACTTCATGCGCCTTTCCTTAAAGAAAGGCGCACACGCAGAACCCACCCACCTTCACAGGAAATCGGGGATATGGGGCACCCGTCGGTGGTGGTAATTACAGCTCTTGGCCGTGTAACTTATCTGCTAACTTGATCAGCGCATTGGCGGCTTGCACCTGGCCCTGAATATTGCCTGACGTCGCTGCGGGATGCAGGTGCATCAGCCCGCCCACGGTATTCACCACATCGTTGATCTCATGTTCCGGAATCTGCGGCGACTGCGGTGAACCCGCCTGCGCCACTACAGCCTTTTGTTGTGCCATCGCCGCTAGCTGCTGCGTCTCAAGAGCAACCGCCGCAGTAAAGTACGCCAGCAGATTCTGCCAACCTGCGGGATTATTGTCAGGGATATCCGAGTTCTCCTGGCAGTACTGCCGCACCACTTGCTTCAGCACGGTGAAGTCGTCGATCGCCTTATCCGGCAGGATCGTCGGCCGCACCTGGCCTGTGGGCCGGCCCGTCTGCGGATCGACCACCGGCACCGCCTCCGCCGCCAGCAGCTTCTCAATAATTTGCAGCACCTTCGACCGCATAGCCGCGCCCGGAACCACCATATTCGGCACACCCAGCGCGGTCGCCGCCTGCTCCTGATTCGTTGGATCATCAAAGATCGCCTGCGCCAGCGGATTACTCGCCGCCGCCTGCATCAAATCCATCCAGCGCTGCCGTAGCTCAGCCGCAGTTACCGGCAGACCCTGGTCGGTATCCGCATAAGCATGCACACTGCCTTCGAGGTCATCCAGCCGGATGTAATCGTTTCTGAACTCGGAACCCCGCTCCAGGATCACCTGCCGCATGTCTGCGGTCAGGTTGTCTTTGGCGCAATTCACCGCCAACTCATCTGCCTTGGCGTGTTCCTCTTTCAGGTTCTCCCAGTAAATATTCAGCTTGCCGAGCGCGGAATTCAATTGCTGTTGCTGACCCCCGAAGGTCTCGATCGACGGGTCGCCCGCGCCTCCGTACACCTGCGGCGGAATGCCGGCAAACATCTGCGCGTTGTACGCCAGCTTATCCAGATAGCTGAAGGCCTCTTCGTGCATCTGGAACTGGAACTGGTAAAGCGCATCTGCCATGCGCACTGAACCGGGCGCGCCCGTCCGCTTCAGCTTGACCAGGTTAAGAACCCCGGGCAGCATCGGCTTGCCTTGCAGGGACTTGGTATCGATCAGGTCTGCATTGGCCAGGGTGACCCCTGACGAGCAGCGGTCCATAAACTCATGCAGGATGTTCGCCATATCGTTGTAGCGCTTCTGAAAGGGCACAACAATGTCACCAATCGATGGCGGAAACAGGCCGAAGCCTTCATGCGTGCCCGCCCATGTCCACTCCCTGGTGAGCGAAGCTTCGCGCGCGGAGAGGAAAGTGGCGCCGGTACTAACCAACAGCAAACCCGTGGGATACGCAGCCCGCATCCGCTCGCCGAAGGCGCGGTCATCTTCGAGATCGAAGGCCCAGGGCTGGATCCAGGTGCGCGAGAGGGTTGGCCGCTGGTCTTGCAGAATGCTGGAGTAGGCGCCGGTTTGCGAGTACACCTGCTGCCGGGCAATACGGTCGATGCTGCCGTTGGCCGAGAGCTCGCTCGATGGGCTGGCCGCGATCATCTCGTACATATCGGGATACGCAGCGCGCAGCGCTCCCACGTGCACCTCGACCTCGAGGTTGAGAATCGGAGTCTGCCGCAAGTTGTTTGCTGCCGGGTCGCAGTCCACTTCCAACGGACAATAAAGGTTCTGCGCCACCATGCCGTTGGGCACTACCTCCTCGCCCACTTTCTGAATCACCGGCCCATACTCTGCGGGGAAGAATGAGTCCTCTCCCAGGGGGCGCTGGCACTGTTGGCAACGGTGCACACCCACGGGGATCGCCTCCGCCGGCGAGGTGGCGCCGCAGTGGAAGCAGTGGTAACGATCGGGCGCCAACTGGGTTTCGGTTTCGTTGAACACCGGCTCCCGGGTAGTGCCGGCGCGCTCGCCATCAACCACGTAGCGGGTATGGCGGAAGACGGCTCCGGTGGTGTAGAGATACAGTAGTTGTTGCTTGAGCAGCGATTGCTCGCTGTTCTGCTGCTCGATGATGCCAATGAGGGTCTGCGCCGCTTTCGCGGTTGTTACATCCGCTAGTTGTTCGGCATCCTCCGGCATCCATTTCGATTTAGGGACCTGTGGCGCCAGCGCCGCCACGAAACCCGTGGCCAGCATCTGATAGAAGTTGTTGCAGTACTGATACAGATCCTTATCGTCGGCGTCCTGGGCATGATCGCCCTGGTTCATCCAGTCGACCGCGTTAAAGAACTCCGCTTCTCCGGGACCGAAGGAGATGAATTGGTTGCCCTTGAAAAACTCCAGGTTTTGCAGGCATCGCTGCATCAGTACTACGCGATCCTGGGACCACTGGTCCTTATAGCTGCGTACCAGGGCGATCAGCCGCTGTTGGTCTTCTTCGCTGAGCTGCGCGCTGTTTTGCGGCTCATCCGCCTTGCCCTGCATCGGGTCTGACGGCGTATGCTCCATGCCGCGCTGGGCCTGGGGGACTTGCGTCTGTGAAACCTGGGTGATGCCAACGCCGGGATATGTGGCCATTTACGCCTGTTTCTTTCCTGATGCTTTCAAGATGCCGGGCCTTCTGAAGATTGTTCAGCTGCCGAGGAGCGAATTCTTCTTCCCTAATGTTTCCGCTTCGTCCAGTGCCGCGGTTACAGCTTCGACCTTGGGTACCCACTTAACATGGGCTCCGGTCTGCACCCGGTTGTAGTCCCGATAAGCTTTACGAGTGAGCGCATCGGCCAATTTCGAAGGCCGCCGCCGCGACTTCATCAAGCTCTCAATCTCTTCCACTTCCGGGTCAACCGGGTCAATTGGACCTGGGCTCTCGGAGGAACCGTCCAAGGAGGGACAGTTGAATAGAGGTCCACCCAGGCCAAGCGTAGCCAGGCGGTCCAGTAACACCTTCCGTTCCCGGGTTAGTTCGTCCACTTGGGTGGTCACCAGGTCCATCATCTCCTGATGCGAAGAGCGGGATATCCATGGCAGCCTCATTGGGTGCAGGTATATCCCCAGGTGTAGAGCGTGGAAGCCACAAGCGGCGTGGTGTCGGAGTTGATCGTGAAGGCAGTCGTCGAAGGTACGGGAATGAACACGTCCGCGGCTCCCGATAACTGCTTGGCCGCAGCATTGGCCGCCCACAAGTTGCACTTCGCGAGCGTCGAATAAGCCGTGCCAAAGGTCAGCGTGGCGACGGTCGATGAAGCCGCCGGAGAAGCGCCTGGGGTTATGGAGATGTAGCCCGAGACATCGCTCGATTGCGCATTGAGCGAAATGGTGGGGCTAGTGCCGGCTCCGGTACCGGCTGCCGCAGTAGGCGCCGATACCGATTGTTCCCCGCTGAGATGGACCGCGCTCACCGAGCCGTTCGATGTAATCGGAGGCGATTCCACTGAGGCCGCCGCCGTCATGTCAATGACAATCGGGAAGCCGCAGCCGCCGAAGTGGTTAAAGGAAAAGCTTTCCGTCGATAACGTGGGATATTGATCCAGCCAGCCCACCGACTCTGTTTGCTGCGCTCCCGATCCCCAGCATTTCGACTGGTAATAGAGCACGGCGCCGTTGACGTAACTGGTGGGGGTCGCCCCGGCCGTGGGCAGAAAGTAGTAATTCGGAGGCACAAAGCTTTGGATCATGCCGCCGTTGCGGAACACCATCGAGTGACCGGAGTCCGAATAGGTGAAGGTTGTATCCCCGTTGGCGCTGGTAGGCCCGGTCGGTGTTTGGATGCCGGTCGACCAGATATTCCACAAAGCGTGGTTGCCGCCCGCGCTGCCATCAAAGATGGAGCTCGAATACGTCGTGAGGTTGGTGTCATTCACCGAGATGTTTGTTATGTTCACCAAGCCAGTCGCCCCGGCGGACAGGTAGATCGACTGGGTACCAGAGACCTGAGAAACCGCGTTGAAGTTCAGCTCCGTCCCGGTAAGGCGAACCGTATTGGTGTCATACAGGCCGTAGGTGCCCACGTCGGTGCAATGGATATTGTTGAGGTCGACCTGGTTCCCTTCGGTCTGCAGGCACCCCTGCGTGTTCCCATTGCCTACGTCGTAAAAATTCACATTGCTCATCTGCAGATCGTCATTTTGCAATTCCGCCATCTGCAGACCCCAACCGCTGATATGGGTCGCACTTACATTGCTGATAACGACATGGGAGACGACACTGCCAGGAGAGGTAGCAACATTGAAGTACAGCGCCGGCGCGGCTGCCACGTTGAGCGGATTGCTTCCATAACCCGCGCCAAAGATGGTTCCATTGCTGATGCTCACCCGGTCAGGCCAGTGGGCTGTCGTGGTCGTTGGGTCCTGCCCAACAAATGCCGACTCCTTGCCTGAGCCGACGATCGAGAAATTCGACACGCTCACGTTGCGGCAGGCATTGATGAGCACACCTTCCAGGTCGTTCTGCGACGTGATGTTGGTGCCGGTGATGCTCTCGCAGGGGATAGAGTGCGCCGTGTACTCGGAGTCAAACCACGAGGTCTCGAAGCACGCGTCCTGGTTGCTCTGGCAGGAGAGCCCATCCACGCGCAGATCCTGGTTGTTAATCATGAACGCGCCGTTGGCATAGAAGTTTGAGATGTTCAGATTGTGGATTTGCGTGTGGACCGAACTAGCCAGACGCAAGCCGGAAAGGTCTCCGTTCTTGAGAGAGACCCCATCCAGCACGCAGGAAGTGCATGTCTCGATATCGACCGCATAGCCGGAAGTCCGTTGGGTCGCCGTGGGGCCAAAGGAGATGGAAAGATTCTTGAGCCCGAAACCAGTCGCTCCTGTCGATTGAATGCAATCCTGGGCGCCCACCGTACTACAGGTGAGAGAACTCGCCGGGCCATCGCCCCAGATGATCACATTGTTTGCGCCGGAGATGATCGGGCCAAAGGC
>DASRRN010000071.1:0-4838 GCA_035695685.1 Acidobacteriaceae bacterium
TATGACTTCGGCTTTCTCCCACGGACCATTGCACCGGACGGAGACCCGATCGATGTCCTTCTTTTGATGGACGAACCAGCCTTCCCGGGCTGCGCCGTCAAAGCTCGTCTCATCGGCGTTATCGAGGGTGAACAGCTCGAGGGAAAGAAAAAGATCCGCAACGACAGGCTGATTGCCGTCGCCGAAATGAATCACATGTATGCCAACGTCCGTAGACTAAAAGACCTTCCCGGAAAATGGCTCACCGAGTTGCAGGACTTCTTCGTGAACTATCACAGCCTTGAAGGAAAGAAGTACAAGCTGGTCGGGTGCAAGGGAGAAGACGCTGCGTGGACTCTGATAAAGGCAGCTCAGAAGGCTGGTTAGCCCTCCCAATGGTGGAGGACCACCCCCGGCGCAGAGCCGAAATGGACCAGATTGTCGTGGGTGCCGAACAACTCTCTTGAATGCAGGCCTCTACTTACTACGCGGCTGGGTAGTGTGGGCGGGCTGCTCAATAGAGGTACCATGACCCGGGGAATGAAACAACCAGATACCGATCGCCACCACGAGCGTCACCACGATGACCACCCCAAGCAGCAATCGGGCGATATTGGAAGGGCAAAACTCTCCGACACGTGGCATACCCCCAGATTATAACCACCAACAAGGTTCTTGGACGGGGGCAGCCAAACAAAACCCCGGATGCGCCGTACCCGGGTTTGGAAGCCTCCCTGCGGAGAGAAATTGCTCTCCGGGCCACCGTCGGGGCGTTTGGGCGCATCTACCCAGGAAAGGCCGTTGTTCGGTGACAGGCTCATCGTTAGGTGTCTACCCATTCATCTTATGACCTCGCACCGAAGAATTGGCGATTGGTTTACCCACGCTGCGACAGGCTTTGCAATCACGGACGTCGAGGGCAATGTGATTGATGCGAACGAAACTCTGGCCAGGATCGTCGATCGAACTCCGGCCGAAATTGGCGATATAAATCTATTCGCGCTGACCCATCCTGAGGACCAAGCGCGACACCGCAGTATGCTGAAGAAGTTGCTGGATTCGGAGATTCCCGGGTTTGTTATCGAGAAGCGCTACTTACGTCCCGACGGAAGTGCCATTTGGGTCCGCAATTCGGTAAGCCTGATAGACGACGAGCCATCCACATCAAGCAAACTTATCTCCATCTGTGAAGACATCAGCCAACGCAAACGGGCCGAGTGGGCTCTGGAGCAACAGGAACAGCTGGCCGCTATTGGAAGATTAACCTCTTCGATCGTCCATGAGATTAACAACCCCTTGGAAGCGGTTCTCAATTTGATATTCCTGGCCCAACATTCAGCGGATCTCAGGGAAGCCACGCCCTACCTTAAAGATGCCGAAGAAGAACTGAGTCGTGCTTCCGAGATCACCGCGCACGGGCTGCAATTCCATCGGCAATCTTCATCTCCCGCTTCTGCCAACGTGGCGAATATCCTGCAATCGGTCCTGGCTCTGTTCAAGGGAAAATTTAAGGTGACCCGGGTGCAAGTCGAATTAGAAGCGCAAGACTCGCCGGAACTGATGTGTTTTGCTGGCGAGATGCGCCAGGTCTTTGTGAATTTGATCGGCAATGCGGTCGATTCGATGGAGAGTGGCGGCCGACTAAAGATTAGGGTGAGGCCTGGCACCGACTGGCGGACGGGTCTACAGGGTGTTCGAATCACGATTGCCGATACGGGCTCCGGGATTAGCCCTGAAACGCAGAAGCATATGTATGAACCGTTCTATACCACAAAGGGCTTAGGAGGTTCGGGCCTCGGTCTGTGGGTTACCGCCAGGATAGTCAGCAAGCATCAAGGTTGTTTGCACGTCCGTAGCAGGTATCTGGCGCACTTCGGTGGGACCGCATTTACTTTGATTTTTCCTTATGCCGGCGCTGAAGGCCAAAGTGCTGGCTTTCACGAACACGCTGCTTGATCCTTCCTGTCATCATTCCTCTTTCCCGCATCTAAAAGCTTCAAGTAGTCCTGGCCAGCAAGTCCGGACTTATCCAAGGAGAACTGCATGAGCGACCCGAAGAAGTGTGCCAATCCGACATGTAACTGTATCCCGCCGAATAAAGAGAACTACTGTAGTTCTCACTGTGAAGCATTGAAAGGTTCGGTAGAGGTGATCTGCAAATGCGGCCACGCAGGCTGCGCTGGAGGGGCTTAACAGGCTGCAGAAAAAGTTCTTTGATGTCCTCGCCGGGGCACGGTTTCACAGGCTGCGAGCCCGTCCTTAATTGGTTTGGAACGAATGTGGCCACTGAGGGAACGACTCCGTCCTAGCCGAGACGTTTTCCGCAGCCTATTCAGCCGTGCCGCACCGTGCTGGCTTGATGGACGCTATAGACTGCGTGGTTCTTTTGCGATCGATTTTTGAGCGAGTCTACGTGTAGGTGGGATCAATGACGGAACGCACCGCCTGCACTGAATCTGCCGGAAACTGGCCTAGCCGGGCATGTTCTCGTATCGTAGCCTCGTCGGGAGCGATATAAACGCAATAAAGCTTGTCATCCGTGACGTACGATTCTAGCCATTGGATCTGCGGGCCCATATTCCTGAGCACGCTGCACGACGCCTGCGTAATGGCCGCTAGCTGTTGACGATCGAGCGCACCGGCGCCCGGTATGTTGCGTTCGATGATGAATTTCGGCATAGGGTTCCTCAAGTCCACCAATATTACACGATAGCCTGTGCGCGGCCTTTTCGGGCATGTAGAAAATTCGGCAAGGACCGGTAAAATTTGCCCTTGTTCGCCAGGAGCGGTGACCGCATCCAAGTAGACGGAAGGGACCTGCCATGCAAACGCAAAAGCCATCTGTCAAACTCGAGGATTGGGCGGTTGTGCCGAGTCTTAATTCCGGGAGCTATCAGGCATTGCGACCTGGAAACTTATTGGTAGGCAGAGCGTTCGGCCACCAGAGGATTGAGAAGGGCAAATTCATTTTCACCTCTCCAATCGTGCGTGTCGATATTGAGAACAAGCTCGTAGAAACAAGAAATACCCGCTACCTGCTCGGCGAGATTAGTGAAGAGTACAAGGCTTGGATCAAAGTGCAAAAGGCCGGCGTCGCAGCCTAGCCGGAATACCTGTAACGTTACAGCAGCGGCGGAAGCACCACCGTGGCCGCTCCCAAAACGATCTCGTCGAAGGCATCGGCGTTCAGAGGTTCCTCGGGGCCCACGTACACGGTACGAATACCTCGCTGGTTGGCAATGTGTACGAATCCTGCAGCGGGATAGACGGAACCGGATGTACCCACGACCAGCAGCTGGGTGGCCCGATCGAGTTCGCCATAAATGCCGTTCATATCCAGCGGAATTTCACCGAACCAGACGATGTGCGGACGGACGGCCGCTCCGCACTTCTGGCATGCGGGTAGATCGCTCGCGGTCTCGTACAGTTCACGATCGGCGAAAGGCAAGTTACAAGCCATGCAGCGTGATTCGAAGAGGCTGCCGTGCATATGATGTACGCGAACGGAACCGGCCCGCTCGTGTAGGTCGTCTACGTTCTGCGTGCAAAGATAAAAATGGTTGCCCAGCTTGTGCTCAATTGTTGCGAGGGCAAGGTGCGCAGCATTCGGCTTCGCCGCAAGAGCGTCGCGGCGGCGCATGGAATAAAAACGCCACACTAATTCTGGATCGGCGTGCCAGGCCTCGGGCGTTGCGACCTGATCGACCCGATATCCGTTCCACAGCCCGCCGGAACCCCGGAAGGTAGCGAGGCCGCTTTCCGCCGACACGCCCGCACCAGTCAAAACGAAGAGCCGGTCATTCTGCGTCAGGATCATGATGAGAATAATACGGTGTCAATGAGATGACGCGGAGGCGCGCGTAGCGATGGCTGGTGCGCGGGCGTCGCCGGCAGGGGTCGTCGCGGGCGCAGGACCCCTGCGCCGCGCCCGTGCTTCTTCTACCGGGGGCATTGCCGCTCGGCAGGATGCCGGCACATTTTTCATCTGCTTAGCGAATACCAGATAGCTGGGCTGTGCGGGCCGTAGTGTCACCCAGTAGCTCGACGCTGAAAGCAGCGGCTTTTTCTGCGTGAGCATCTGGTTCTCAAGGATCTTCACCCCACATAACAAATTATTACGTGGCGTCAGAATCGTTCTCGCCGGATCTTTCTCCGCTAGCCTCTTGTCTTTTTCCCAATCAAAGTCGCAGCCATATCGCTTCGCGTCCATATACGTCAGCTGCAGCAGCCCCTCTTGCCGCACCATGCGTCTGCTAACCGTGTCTTCAACGGCTACCTCGGGCTCTGTGTGGCGCACATCGGTGGTCGGCTTCAAACCTGCCTCCGCCGCTGCAATCGCCTGGAATGTATAAGCCCAGAAAGCGCGTTTATCTGGATCGCTCATTGCAGCGAATCGGGGACAATAACTTCTGACGCCGCGGGCAACCCTCGCCGAAAGCATCTCCGGAGACAATGCTTGCTCCACGATTACGTCCCATTGCGGGTCCCATGACTGCTCTCCCAGCTCTTGTTTCGTTTTCGCGATGGGAGTGGGCGGAGCCGCTTTCATTTCTGGCTGCGGCTGTGGGGTCGGCCGGGCAGGCTGCTCTTGCGCGACTTGTCTGTTGCAACCCACGAACACCAGTGCAGCGTAGAGTGGGATTCGGGCCGCCATCCAACTTGTCGTATATCGCATCGTCACCGCTCTTGGGTTAGATGCGGGTTTTTCGGCGGCAGACAAGCGCGATAACGGCTTTTTTTTGTCGGACGTAAGGCAATAGTTAATAAGCAACATAGGCCACCGCCGACATTTCCCTATATCGAACCCACCGAGAACCTCTAATGGGACGGCGGCATTTTCAGGAACTCTCCCATCGTCA
>DASRRN010000072.1:0-7222 GCA_035695685.1 Acidobacteriaceae bacterium
CCCAAAGGAATCGACCGCAGAAGCATCGCCTTGGCTAAGTGCAGTTCGTCTGCTGAGACATCCTGGGTACGCATCTGGTCAAGGTCGCGCTGCACCAGAGCCCTGGCCTTGGAGACGTTCTGCGGATCACAACCGTAGGTGACGGTGTAGCTAGCGCGAGTCTTGGACGCCTCCATGCTGACATCGACGTTGTACACGTATCCGGCAACCTGACGGAGATCATGGTAGAGCCGGGTGGCGTAGAAGCCGCCGCCGAGTACGTGATTGCCAAGTTGCAGAGGATAGTAGTCGGGATCGAAACGGTTGAGGTTCAACTGCTGCGCGAGGGTCACGGAGTCCTGCACTGCCTGCGGATCGGGTACGTTCTCTGCCGATGCCTTGTTTACGGGAATCGCGGGCAAGGTCGTTTCCGGCTTGGGGCCATCGGCCTTCCATTCACCAAACCACTTGGTGATTACGGCCTTGGCTTCCTCTGGGGTGGTATCCCCGATTACCACAACCGTGGTCAGATCGGGACGCATTGTGACGGAGTGATATTGCTTTACATCTGCCAGCGTGACTGTGGCTAATGTGGCCGGGGTCGCCTCCCGCAGAACGGGGTCGTGGGGCGGCAGTAACGCAATATCAAGGGCACGCGAGGTCCGGTAGCCCGGGCTCTTCAAGTTGCCGGCAACAAATTGGGTGGTCTGGTCCTTAACCACGGAAAAGGCTTCGGCCGGCAGCGCGGGATGGAGTTCGTTGTCAGCCAGCAATTCCACTCCACGAGAAAGGTTTTCCTTCAATACCTGCACGGAAAAGTCGAAGCCCGCGGTCTCGTTTGCGGCGATATCATCCAGAGCCTTCTGAAAAGCCAGACGATCGAGCGTTTGGGTGCCGTAGGAGTAGAGGCCGTCAAGCACATCGGAGACACCTTCCTGTCCCTTGGGCGTCTGCAGATCCGCATTGTTCTTAACTGTGCCTACGACAGTTACGGTGGGGCTGGTGTGGTCGGTCTTCACGATTAAGCGAAGACCGTTGGGTAGCGTGGTGTCTGAGGCGACGACGTAGTTGCCAGGGACTTTCAGCTGCGACAGCGAAGCTGCGGCCCAGGCGGGCAGCACTACCGGCTTGGTCGGAGCGGAGGTCATCTTCTCTCCCCCGCCAAAGCCTTTGGCGGCGACAGCTTCGCCTGAAGGCGAAGGCTTCAGGGTGGCGGTGATGGAGTTCGAGTTCACCAGGTACTGCTTGGCCACCCGGTTCACGTCCGCGAGCGTTACTCGCCTGATGGCCTCGACGTCTTCATCCGGAGAGTTGCGCCCCTCCGCAGCAAGGGCTTCCGACCATACCGAAGCTAAGCCGGGGATGGAGTTGCGCTGGAATTCAGCGGACGCAATCTCGCTTCGCTTGGCAGCGTCGAAAAGATCCTGCGGCAAACCCTTTTGCGCATAGCTCTCGACGATCTGGCGCATTTCGTTGATGGGCCCGGCGGCATCAGCACCGGCGGGTAACGCGATCTCGCCGTAGCCGACGCTGGCCTTGGGATAACTCTCGGCAATGCCGAAGGTGGCGTAGAGGGCTTTCCCTGCGGGCACCATGCCGTAGACATCAGCACGCTGACTCGCAAGGATGTCGGCAAGGATTTGCGACGCTGCATAATCGGGCGAATCGGTGCCCGGCATGCGATAGGCGATGAAGCCCAGAACGTAGGGGAGATTGCTGTCGAGTGTGAAGGTCTCCGGCTTGACCGGGGAAAGATTAATGGCGGGATGCTCGGGGAGGGGATGGTTGGGAATATCGCCGTAGAGCTGCTTGACCTTGGCTATGGTCGCGGCGGGATCCACATCGCCCACAATCATCAGGATGGCGTTGCCGGGGGTGTACCACTTCTTGTAGAAGTCCTTAAGCATGGCGCCGGTGGTGGCGTCGAAGGAGGGTCTGGTGCCCAGGGGATCGTGCGCGTACGGCGTGCCCGCAAACATATCGCCGTTCAGGCGATCGATAAATTTGTAGGTGGGATTGGAGAGGTCGCGAGAGACTTCCTGTTCGATAGCGCCTCGCTCGTGCGCCCACTCTTCCTCGGAGTCATCGACGCCGCGCAGGCAGGCCGCCTGGGCCTGGAGCGCTACGTCGAGGTCGGCGGCGGGGACGGTGGTGAAATATTGAGTGATATTTTGCTGCGTGTCGGCATTGTCGCGGCCACCGAGTTGGGCGTAGATGGCAGCGGTTTGATCCGCGGTCATGCCGGTGCAACCGCGAAACGCCATGTGTTCCTCGGCGTGGGCCGATCCAGGGAAACCCGGAGGCGTCTCATCCCCGCCAACCTTGAAGTTCAGCTCGACCGTGACCACGGGCGCCAGCACATTGCGTACGATGACGACCTGCAAGCCGTTAGACAGGGTGGCGCGGGTCACGTTACTGGGGTCCGCGGCATGTAAACGGGATGCACTGGCGGAAAACAGGACAAGCAAGGACAACAGGGCTTTGACTTTCACTTCGATCTCTCCAAAGGGAATTCTCGCAGGTGGTTCCAGTCTTTCATGGCTTGGCTACGCGCGACTACCGGAAGGGTCACTCCAGCGGCATTACATCGACTCCGACCTTCAGGCTGTGTTTGGCGCCGCCGAGCAAAACTCCGCGAATGGGGCTGACATCGCTGTAATCCCGGCCCCACGCCAGGGTGATATGGCCGTCGGAAGGCAAACAGTTGTTAGTGGGGTCGAAGTCTACCCAGCCGAAGCCGGGGCTCCAAGCCGAACACCAGGCGTGGGAGGCGTCGGCTCCGACCAGGCGGGGACGGCCGGCAGGAGGAATCGTGCGTAGATATCCGCTCACATACCTTGCCGGCAGGCCCAACGATCGCATACAGGCGATTTGCAGATGGGAAAAGTCCTGACAAACTCCGCGGCGTTTCTCAAAGAAGGTTTCGACCGGTGTGGTCACCTCGGTCGCTTTGGCGTCAAAGCGGAAATCCTGATGGATGCGGGCGGTGAGATCGAAAACCGCTTCGAGCAGCGGGCGTTGTCGGGTAAAAGACTCGCGGGCGTAGGCGGCCAGCTCCGGCTTGGCGGAGACACGGATGGAGTCAAAGACGAACTGGTAAGCCTCCAACCCTTCCTGGGTCTGGTCGGAAAGGACAACGTCCCGCACCGTTTCCCAGGCAGGAGATTCGGAGAATATCGGGTGGGCTACGGTTTGCACGTCCAGTTCGCTGCTCGCTTCCACACTCATCCGGCTGTGCGACTCGGGCAAGGTAAAGGAGGTAACGGTGTTGCCGAAGTAGTCGACATGAGTGGCGGGGAGAAAAGGCGGATGGGGCCAAACGGATAGTTCCATGGAGCGGCGTTTCTGTCCGCGAAGATCGCGTGGGGTAAGGCGGACGATGTGATGGGAGACCGAAACTGGCTCTACGTAGTCATAGATGGTTTGGTGCCGTACACGATAGAGCATCTTTCTCGCCTTTCTTTGGACGGTCGTGTGACAGAAAAGTGGTTCCCTCTGGCCTAGAGGCCGAATCCTTTTACATGGTTTCACAGGCGGAGAAAGTCGGATCGGGCAGGAGAGCATACCCCAGGGGCTAAAGAGTGTGCGTGAGAACCGGAAGAGACACAGCAGGTCCCTCCACTTCGCTCCGAGTTTGTGACTTTTTTAACTTCCGTTGTAGTTTGCGGCCGGAAAGCTCCCAAGAGCATCCGCCAGGAAGCATTGCCGGGGTCCTTCGACTCCGCGCCATAAAGCCCTTTGTTATGCGACAGATCTGCGAAGCGCTCCGCTCAGGATGACGACTTTGTTGGGGAGCTTGCAATACAGCTAGTTGGATATGCGGCAAGCACGAAAGATCTAAAAGGTCACAGGCTTTCAGGATGACAAAGGGTAGGGTGGCTTCCATCTGGAATCTCCTAGTGAATGAAAGAGTAACCGCAGGTTGTCATTCCTCTCCACCGTTCAGGTCGCTCGCTCCATTAGTGCGTGGCTGAAATAGGTGTTGGAGATGGCCTGTGCGAACGCAGGTAAGGCTGCACCCAGGTCCTCGAGGAGGCTGTCGAGGCGGGCTCGGTTGCTGCCCGATTGGGTCTCGCAGAGGGATTCAACATCGGCGTGGAGGAGCCTGGCTGCGGCGGCCTCCATTAGCCTTTGCTTCAAAACGGGCCAGTCCGATCCGGAGGGCATGCCGGAGAGACCGCCGCAGTGCCGAGCAAGATCCTTGAGCTGGAAGGCAAGAGAGCGTGGATTGGCTTCGTCATTCATGAGCAGATCGACCACCGGTGCAGCCTGCAGAATGGTGAAATAGCGCGAACGATACGTGATGGAACTATCGGCCACCTCAAGCAGCATTTCGAGCGAAGGCCAGTTGTCGGGGTCTATGGGGACCACGATCGAACGCAGTAGCTCGACGATCTGTACCGAACGCTCTATCCGCCTGCCAATGTTGAGAAAGTGCCAGCCTGGGCCGCGGGTGATGTTTCCAGCTTCAATACCGCGCAAGGCAGCAAGGGTCAGGATGCAGCTGTTCAGCACCGCCAGGGCATCCGCCGGCGACACATAGCCCCAGGCACCGCGATCCGAGGCACGAGCAATACTGCCCATCTGGCTGACAATACGCAGCAGATCCTTGGAGAGGCGATCCCGCACCTCGGCCGCAGCACGTGTGGCCCGACTGAGATTCGCGTTGAGGCTGTCACTCCGTTGTTCCTCAAAAATCAGCGACAGTATCTCTTTTTCCAGATCTCCCTGCTGATCGAGATGTCCCTGCGGATCATCCTTTGTCAAGCGCGAGTGGGGGGATTCCAGGCACTCATACAACTTCATGAGCGATTGCCAGCCCATTGTTTCCGGTCCCCAGGATTCGCCGGTCATGTGAGAAAGGATGCAGCGCAGCACGCGGGCAAGATGCTCACACCGCTCCGCATAGCGGCCGAACCAGAAAAGGTGTTCGGCGGCACGGCTGGGCAGATCGCTGCTGACCCCGCGATTAAGCTCCACCGGTAAACCGGGGGGGCGGCGCAGGGTGAAATGGTCCACCGGTTCGTGAGAAAGAACCCAGGTATCTTTACTGCCGCCGCCGTGTTGCATGGACACGACTGGGGTGTCAGCGGAAGGGGAGACGCGCGTCAATCCTCCCGGCATGACGATCCAGCTATCGCCCGCAGCCGCGATATAGACGCGCAATACGACCCGGCGCGGCATCAGGCCGTTTTCCGACCACACCGGGACGCTGGAGAGATTTAGCAGCTCCTGTCCGACAAAATCGGTGGGCCGGGCTTCCAGCTGGGCCAGCAAACGAGAGCGTTCGAGAGGCCCAAGCCGGCCACCGAAGACGGGCTCCATCCCTTTCGACGGAAAGGCTGGTTTGATGATCAGGAAATCCAGGTTCTGGCGCACGTAGCGGAGAGCCGCCGGCTGACCGCACCACCAGGTGGCGACTGATGGGAGCGCCAGGCGCTCACCCAGCAAGCTGCGGCTGAGACCGGGCAGAAAGGGAATGAATGCCGAGGTCTCGAGCAACCCGCTGCCCAGAGCGTTGGCTACCGCGACATTTCCGCTGCGCACGGCTTCGACCAAACCGGGCACACCCAGATAGGAATCGGAGCGCAGCTCGAGAGGATCGCAGAAGCCATCATCCATGCGGCGCAGGATGACGTCCACGGGCCTGAGTCCTTCGAGCGACTTGAGGAAGACATGATTCTCGCGCACGGTCAGATCTCCTCCCTGGACCAGGGTGAACCCCAGGTAACGGGCGAGGTAGGAGTGCTCAAAGTAAGTTTCGTTCAACGGCCCAGGAGTGAGCAGTACGACTCGAGGATGGGTGCGCGCGGAGGGAGAAAGATGCAGCAGGGTCTCGCGAAAATCGCGGAAGAAACCAGCCAGCCGGTGTACCTGGGCTTCACGAAAGAGGTCGGGGAAGGTTTCCGCCATGACGATGCGGTTTTCAAGCGCATAGCCGGCGCCGGAAGGAGCCTGGGTTCGATCGGAAATCACCCACCATTGCCCATCGGGCGAACGCGCCAGGTCGACTGCGAGCAAATGCAGGTAGTTTGACCGGGGCACCGGCACGTCATGGCAGGCGCGCCAGAAGGCGGGGTTGGCGAATACCAGGGCGGAGGGAAGATTGCCGTTGAGGAGCAGCTTCTGCGGACCATAAAGATCGGCGAGGATGGTGTTGAGCAACCGGGCGCGCTGGATCAGACCCGTTTCCAGGTAGCTCCACTCGGCGGGCGGGATGAGCAGCGGGATGGCATCCAGGCTCCAGGGGCGATCGGTTCCCAGCGGGTCGCCGTAGACGTTGTAGCTGACTCCGTTTTCCCGGATGCGCTGGCGGGCAGTTTCCCAGCGGTGAGCGAGCTCCTTGCCGCCAAGCGAAGTGAGAGAGGCGATGTAACGGTCCCAGTGGGGACGAAGAACGCCGGGCTCCGTGCACATCTCGTCGTAAACGCCAGGGGCCTGGCGATATTCGGCGGTCAGTAACGGATCATCCAGTATCTCGGCCATAGTCATGCAGGTTTGATTCAGTTCTTTACGGGGCCCGGCGTAAATCTAACGTTAAAGGAAACTCTGCGTTGGGCCTTTCCGCAGGAACGGTCACGGGGCCGGGGGTGTGGCCAAAACTGCTGAACCTGGCCAAACGCCTGCTCTCGGCTTCATACGCATTGATCGGGAATTGCTCGTTGGCTCGTCCGCCCGGGTGGACCACGTGATAGGTGCAGCCTCCAATCGCGTGGCCGGACCAGGTGTCCACGATGTCGAACACCAGAGGGCTGTGAATGGGAATGTCGGGATGCAGGCACGAGGTGGGCTGCCAGGCCCGATAACGGACACCGGCGACAAATTCGCCTGCTTTCCCGGTGGGATGAAGCGGCACCGGCCGGCCATTGCAAAGCACGGCGAAGCGAGGGGCGACCATACCCGCCACCTTGACCTGCAATCGCTCGACAGAGGAATCCACACTGCGGGCGGTGCCACCGCTGGAGGCTTCTTCGCCCAAAACGTTCCAGGGCTCCAACGCATGGCGCAGCTCCAATTGGATACCGCGCGCGGTCACGGACCCGATGGGAGGAAAACGAAACTCGTAATGGGGAGCGAACCACTCGCTGTGGAAGCCGTATCCAGCCCGGGCGAGGTCGCTGACCACATCTTCCCAATCCGATTGCACAAAGTGAGGAAGCATGAAACGGTCGTGCAGGCTGGTTCCCCAGGCAATCAGTTTTTGCCGGTAAGGCTTGCGCCAGAAGTGGGCGATCAGCGCCCG
>DASRRN010000073.1:0-10727 GCA_035695685.1 Acidobacteriaceae bacterium
AAAGACATGAGTTCGCCCTATGTGTGTCTCGAAAAGCGTACCTCAGCGGCTAAAGCCGTCAAGCGCGCACCCATTTACGGCACGGCTGAAGCCGTGCCCTTCGTTCGACAGTCTCTTCCCCAGCATCTTAGGGTCAGTGAAGGTTTCATGTGCTGTCCAAATCGACCAACTGAAAAATCTAATTTGGACAAGTCTGAAGCTCAACCGTCCCCGTTCGACAAGCTCAACCGTCCCTGCGGGACTGGGGTTGGGCATTTGCGGCACGGCTGAAGCCGTGTCCTTCGTACAGAGAGTTTTCCGCCGTCTGTGAACCCGAACGAGGCTCGATTGCATATTCCGTTTCGCGTACCGGTTGGCTTTTTGTTGTTAGCACTGAGCGTGATAGCTGGATGCCGCTCGCGCGTTGTCGAGGTCACTATTGTGAATCAGGGGCCCGCAATGCGCGTGATGGAGTTCGACTATCCGAGTGCCAGCTTCGGCACGAACGCCCTGGCGACGGGCGCCAAATATGATTACCGCTTGACGATTCAGGGATCCGGTCCAGTCTCGCTCGAATACGAAGACAGGTCGGGAAAAACCCGCACAGCTCAAGGGCCGAAGGTAGAGCAGGGTGATCAGGGGTCGCTTCTGGTCAATATCGACGCCCACGGCGCCGTGACCTGGACCCCCAACCTCACCAATCCGAAATAGACTACCGGACGACAGACTGAAACAGGTTCGACTGCAGCAGACTCGAAAACTGGCTGTCTGAGGAAGCAAAGCGCACGTCCAGAGTGCCACCGCTCGAGTTGATGGTGGTGTTGTCGATGGCCTGCTTCTCCGAAGGAGTACCACTCACTTTCTTGTAGAGAGCAGCGGCATTCAGCAAGGACGCCATGGTTGCAGCGGAGATCGTGTCCGGGGTGATGACATCGAGCGAAAACCTAACTCCGTTGTCGAAGTTCATCGAGTACCGGGAACTCAGCAGCCGCTTCTTCACGGTGTCATAGTCGGTCAGCTGCGAAGCGTCTCCCAGCACTGAGCGCATCATGGTTTGGGTGCCCTCCTGGTCGAGGATACTCCACACGGCGTCGGTATCGACGGATTGCATCTGGCTCAGCATGGCACTGTTGTTGAGAAAGCTAGGCTGCAGACCGTCGCGCGCATCGAGTGCCGACTTGAGCGCCTCGGTCTGTCCAAAGACCATCGTGGTGGGATTCAAAAAGACCACCTGCATGCCGGATTGGCCCATGGGGTATACGCGATTGTCGCGATAAACAATGGGCTTTACCTTGCGCTTCTTAAAGTTGGCCATAATGTCTTCGAGCGAAAACTGGCCTTGCGCCAGGCCTACAATGCGGGTTTCGCCGCCATGGCGAAACGAAGCAAACGCCAGCTCTTCAATGTCGTGGTTCTCGTCGAGACCAGAGGTACGGAGAGCCTGCTCAAGTTGCTTGAGCTCCGGAGGCAGCACACGGGCCTTGAGATCCATGGCAGCTTGCGAGTTCTGCATGGCGTGATAGTCGACGACAATCAGTTGCTGAACATCTTTGGGGATAGCGGCGCGCGCGTCTTGCCCGAGCTGAGCGGCAGTAGCGGGTAAAGCCAGCGCAAGTGCGAGCCCGGCGAGGGTACTCGTTTGCATTTTCTTCGTGACTTGCTTCAATGGGTCATTCCTTCCCTGGGGGGACTACATTCAAGATGTAAGCAGTATCTAACCCAGCTACTTCATCTTATGCCTTATATGCCTGGCTGGACTTTGGCCATTCCAGCGGCTGCTTCAAGCGTCGTTCCAGGATCCTCTCCTCCGGCTTGAATCCCTTAATTAGACGCACCCACTCACTATCACGCTCAAAGGCATCTTCCGGAAGTAGACCGATGAGTTCGCCGTCTACAACCTTGGTGCCATGCGTCGCTGCCAGCCGATTCACGGCGGCGAACACCCGGCCTACCGGGCTGACGCGGAAATCGGTGATGTTGAGCGAAACCTGGGCCCGTCCGTGGACCAGCACGCCCATGGCCTTAACCCCATCAAGGCCACCACTTGAGGCTCGCAGGGCCCGCGCAATCGCCCGTGCTGCGCTGACGTCAGGCCGGTCCAGATAGAGGTTATAGGCGACGAGAAACTTGCGTGCTCCGACGGCGCTGGCGCCGGCAGTAGGGTGCAGTTCCGGGCCTCCCAAATCGGGACGACGCGCCGCATCCCGCAACACCAGCTCGCGCAAACCTTCAAATTGTCCCTGACGGACCTGCTCCAGCAGAGCACGGTCGGGACGGGACGCTGCCGCTTCGTAGAAGTAGATGGGGATATTGAAGCGGCTCCAGATTTCAAGCCCGGCCTGACGCGCGAGGATAGCGCACTGGGGCAGCGAGATGCCGGAGACGGGAACGAAGGGAATGACGTCGGTTGCGCCGATGCGAGGATGAACTCCCCGCTGCGCGGTTAAATCGATGAGCTCCGCGGCCCTGCCCGCGGCGCGAACCGCCGCTTCCACAACTGCCAGCGGAGAGCCGGCGATAGTCACCACGGAACGATTGTGGTCGCCGTCGAGCGACCAATCGAGTAAGGAAACACCGTCCACGCGCATGGCGTCCACGATGGCATGCACCTTGTTGCAGTCGTTGCCTTCGGAAAAGTTAGGCACGCACTCGATGACGATTTCTTGCATAGGGGTCACTTCCACCACGTATAGCCGATGGAAAACTGCACACTCGCATTCACGCCGGGATTCGCATCACCCATGCTGGCGTTCGAAATATGAACTGCATTGGCGGAGAGTGAGATCGACTGCCGTGGCCTGACGAAATAATGTACGCCTATCCCAAACTGCGGGGTGTAATTAAAAACGCTGGTGCCCAAATGCCGGGGCAGCGGATACGGTCCTATCGCTGGGAATTTGTGATCGGTCCAGATGAGGCCACCCGCACCCTGTATCCAGGGCAGGAGGCGATGGCCGCTCACCAGGTTCCAGCGCAGGATAGCCGGAGTGATGCTGACCCCGGTGTAGGTGCCCCCGGTGGGAAACAGGTTGCTGCAAGTGAGCGGGCCACCTGACTCCTGATAGCAGTTGGCGCGCAGATACTTCGGCGTATAGGCCTGCCAGAAAGGAATCAACTCCGCCGCGAGTTCGAATTGCCCGCGCAGCATCCCCTTACCCCAAGGACCAGTGAGCACTTTGCCCGCATGCAGGCCGGCCCAGAGAAACTTATAGTCGGCACGGTTGCCGGTGCCAAGGCCGCCGTTGACGAACGGTCCATATTCCCAAGGTTGACCGGCCAACAGACCACTGCTTGGCCGGGAATCATCATCGCTATTCGTCACTGCCGTGGGAGCCTGAGCGGTGGCTGCCGTCGAGAGAAGTCCTAGCGTGAGAGCAAGGATGAATCCGGCAGCGATGCGAGCTTTTTGAAATGTGATACTCACCTTCCCTTCTGTCCACCTGGCATCGAGAAGGCGCACACCCGCGGTTCTCGGGCCCGATGGGCAGACACGGTAAGCTTTATGGAATTCCACAACTCGCGAACAACGAGCGAGTGGTGAACGCCCTGATCGTTGGCAACAGATCTTGGGGCAAGGACAGATCTTGGCAATTGAGGGATGAGACAAAGGCCTGACGCGATTGGGTGGCCTAGCCAGCGACTTCTTCGTATTGAGTGGCGTCCAGATCGAAGTTCGAGTAGACGTTCTGCACGTCGTCCAGGTCCTCAAGGGCTTCGAGCAGCCGGATCATCTGACCGGCGACCGTGCCCTCCAGCTTGGTGTAGGTGGACGCAATCATCGTAATCTCAGAGACTGAGGTTTCGAGCTTGGCAGCCTTGACCGCGTTCGCCACTGCTTCGAATGCAGAAGGGTCGGTGAGGATTTCCCAGTTTTCGCCTTCGTCGTTCAGGTCTTCCCCGCCCGCGTCAAGAACGATATTCATCAACTTGTCTTCATCAGCGGCCGCCTTGGGAACGGCGATCAGACCTTTCTTGGCAAACATGAAGCGGACTGAGTTGGGTTCACCCAGGTTGCCTCCGTTTTTTGAGAAGGCATGGCGAACCTCGCTGACGGTGCGGTTGCGATTATCGGTGGTGACTTCGACGATCAAAGCGACGCCCCCGGGACCGTAACCCTCGAACGAGATCTCCTCATAGATGGAACCGGGTAATTCGCCGGTGCCCCGCTGGATCGCTCGTTTGATATTGTCGGCCGGCATGTTCTCGGCTTTGGCTGCGGCGACCGCGCCCCGCAAGCGGGGATTCGCATCTGGATCCCCCCCACCCTGGCGGGCAGCCATGGTGATTTCCCGGATCAGACGGGTAAAGATCTTGCCGCGTTTGGCGTCGAGTGCGCCCTTTTTGTGCTTGATTGTGGCCCATTTGGAATGGCCGGACATGGGAACCTCTACTGCCTGCTGATTTGGCCGTAACTCTCGCGGCGAAAGGCGAGTATAGCACTTACGCGCGGGGGCTTTCTACGACACCCGGATTTCCCACCTCGGGATGCTGGGGAGGCCCGCGTGTGCGGTTTTCCTTAAGAAAACCGCACACTGTTGATCAAGTCACGGATCTTGACGGGAAATCCGGGCCGGCGGGCGAGGCCGGCGGAAAGCATAAACGACGGCGAGCAAAGGGGGCGCGAGCAAAATTCCCCAGAACGGAATAACGATCCCGAGCACGATGGGCGCCAGGATCGAAGCCCAAATGGGCACGCGGGTCACTCGCTTCATGATCAGGGGTTGCAGCATCAATTGATCGATCACCACAATCACCGCATACAGCCCGAGCAGGAAACACAAACGGTACATGCTGGGTTGGCTGACCAGGATGGAGAAAGCAGGACCCAAAAGCGCGATCACCCCGCCGAAGTTGGGGACCAGGGTCATCAGCCCGGCGACCAACGCCCAGACTGGGGCCAGGGGCACGTGTAGCAATAGAAGCCCGATCAGCCATAGGACAGCGACGCACAGCCCTTGGATGGTGACCGCTCGCCACCAGCTGACCAGAGCAGAACCGGCAGTCCGCAAGTGAACTGCACTTCTCGAAGCTAATTGACTGGAAGCGAATGGACCTGGAGTCTGTCTGGGTGCAGGGATCTGCGGCAACCTGGACGGTGGCGCAGCCGGCTCCTGGGCCGGGGGGTCTTCGGGAATGGGGTCCTCTGGCATGGGATTTCCCATCTGCTGACAATACTCCAGCAAATGGGCCGAATCCAAGCCAGCCAAGCCTATCTGCCAGCCTCAAATCACTGGTAGCCCCGCAGGCACTCCCTCAAAGAAGCAAAACTGCTAGCCTATGTATATGAAATTCGGTGTGCTGGTCTTCCCTGGCTCCAATTGCGACCACGATGCGTTTCACGTTGTGCGAGAGATCGCGGAGCAGCCGGTGACTTTTCTGTGGCACGAGTCGGAAAATCTGGAGAACTGCGACGCCATCCTGGTCCCCGGTGGATTTGCTTACGGCGACTATCTCAGAACTGGGGCGATCGCCCGGTTCTCCCCGGTCATGCAGTCGGTAAAGAAGTTTGCGGCGGCTGGTGGCCTGGTGTTGGGCATCTGTAACGGTTTCCAGATTCTGTGCGAGAGCGGCATGTTGCCGGGGGCGTTGCTGCGGAATGCCGGGCTGCGCTACATATGTAAACAGGTTTATGTGCGAACCGAAACCGCCAACAGCCCATTCACCCAGGCGCTTACACCAGGTCAGGTGTTGAAGATTCCGATTGGGCATATGGAGGGCAATTATTTCTGCGATACCGCAACGCTTGCTGAACTCGAGCGCGGCGACCGGATTGCCTTTCGTTATTGTACCGAGACAGGACAGGTTACCTCCGCCGCCAACCCCAATGGCTCCATTAGTTGCATTGCCGGGGTGTTTAGCGAAGGTCACAATGTGCTGGGAATGATGCCCCACCCGGACCGGTCGAGCGAGGCGATATTAGGGTCGTCGGACGGATTGCTGCTCTTTGCGTCACTGGTCGGAGCGATGACCAGGTAAGTCAGGACTTCATGATCGATATACACCACCATTTGTTGTTTGGGCTGGATGATGGGCCGAGCGACATCGAAATTTCTGTGGCCATGGCTGAAATGTCATTGCAGAACGGGGTGACGCACATCGTCTGTACCCCCCATTCGAGCGAGCATTTCAAGTTTGACCCCGAACTGAATCTTGAACGGCTGGAGATGGTGCGCCAGCGACTGAGCAACCGCATCTCGCTTGCCATGGGGTGTGACTTCCACCTCATGTTCGACAACATCGAGGATGCCGTTGCCAACCCAGCGAAGTACTCCATCAACGGGAAACAATACTTGTTAGTGGAGTTCCCGGATCACTCTATTTCCCAGAATATGAGGGAGATTTTCTTTCGTCTGGGAATGGCCGGGCTGACCTCGATCATTACGCATCCAGAACGCAACCCGATTTTGGCACGGCATCCGGAACGGATGGCGGACTGGCTGCGCGCCGGCTGCTATATACAAATCACCGCCGCGTCCCTCACCGGCCGCTTTGGCAAGATTGCGCAGCGGGTTTCCCACGAATTGCTGCGCCGCAATTGGGTAAACTTTATCGCTACGGATGCCCATGACCTTACCTCTCGGCCGCCTATGCTGCGCGACGCCTACGAGTTGGTAGCCGACAAATACGGCGTCGAGACCGCGGACCGGCTGTGCAAGCACAATCCACGCGCAGCTTATTTCGGCGAGACCCTACCGCCTCAGCCGGAACCCGAAGGACTCCATCCGGAATTGGACCCTAAGCATTCCTCAGGTTTGCTAAACAAGATGTTTGGTTGGTAGTGCAGAGCCGAATTATCTCAAGGTAGGCCCCCTCAAACCGGTCCATTTTCAGCAGCCTATTTAGCCGTGCCCTTCATTGAGCGGGCCTTAAAGAGGGTGTGTGAGAACCGAAAGAGGAACAGCAGGTCCCTCCACGGCACGCCGGGGCGCAGCGGGACAGGTCCACTACGCTACGCTACGCTCCGGTCGGAGGCTGTGACTTTTTTAATTTCCCTTGTAGTCTGTTGCCGGAAAGCTTCGAAGAGCATCTGCCAACAAGCATCGCCGGGGTCCTTCGACTCCGCGCCATAAACCCTCTGTGATGCGATAGATCTGCGAGGCGCTTCGCTCAGGATGACGCCTTTCTGGAGGGGATCGAAAAACACCTGGTCGGGTGCAAAAAACACGAAAAGATCAAAAAAGTCACAGGCTCCGGGTTGACACATTTTTTGCAAGGAAAATGCCCAAAAGGGCCAGAGGAATGGATCCCAACGGTCCGACTAAATGTGTCATCCCGACCGGAGCGTAGCGTAGTGGACCTGTCCCGCTGCGCCCCGGCGTGCCGTGGGGCGTGCCGTGGAGGGACCTGCTGTTCCTCTTTCGGTTCTCACACAGCCTCTTAAAGCCCTAAACCACCATCGACACCGAGGATCTGCCCGGTGATAAAGTGCGGGCCGCGGGCGAAGAATAGAACCGCCTCCGCAACGTCGTTGGGAGTTCCATTGCGCTGCATCGGCGTCTTGCCGGCAAAATGCTCGTAGTTGGGGTCGACCTCTCCATTGACGATCATGCCGGGCGCTACGCAGTTGACGCTGATCTCGGGTGCAAAGGCCTTCGCCATCGTTTGGGTAAGCATGTGAAGGGCGGCCTTCGAGGTGCAGTAGTGGGCATGCGTGGGCCAGGGATGCATGCCGCCCAAAGAACCAATGTTGATGATCCGTCCCCTGCTTTTATGCAAGTGAGGGTAAGCCGCCTGGGCCATGAGGAAAGGGCCGCGTGTATTGGTCTCGAACATGTTGTCCCACTGAGCCAGCGTGATCGATTGCAGCACCGCGGTCTCAAAGGTGCCTGCATTGTTGACCAGGATATCGAGCCGGCCGAATTCCTCCACCACCGTTGCAACCGCAGCGGTAACGCTCTCCAGGTTGCGCACGTCGCATTGGACAGCCGTGGCCCGCACTTTGAGCTTTTGGAGTTCTTCCACGGTGGCCTGCGCTTCAGCGGCAGAACCTCGGTAGGTGATGGCAACATCCGCGCCGGCGGCGGCCAGACTCAAGCCAAGGCTCCTCCCGATCCGCTTGGCGGCGCCGGTCACCAGCGCTGTTTTTGGATGTAGGTTTTCCAATCTATTGCGGCAACGGCGTCTGGGGGGAAGGTTTGGCGCTGTTCGATTCGCCCTTTGGAGTGGTGGTATTGGGGGCCGTCCCATGACCATCGCCATAAAGCGAATATTGCTCGCCCGGTCTCTTCATCTTGACGACGATGTCTTTGCTGTCGGTGTCGATCTTGTAGTCTTCGCCGTACGTCTTCCAGCCGTCGGCGATCACCTGCAAACGCACCGTGTCTCCAATGGGGATGACTTCAATCGTAACCTTGCCATCTTCGTCGCTCTTGAGCTCAAGCGCGCCCTTGTCCCGATCACCCTCCATGGGATGAAAGACAACTGCGGCGTTGGGAATGGGTTTACCGTTGGTCGCTCGCAATATCGTGACTTTGATGGTGGCGGTGGCCGGCGGGGGGGTATATTTGCGGCCTTTCTGATTGGCCCCGGCACAAAGCAGGGGAAAACCCGCAAACAACAGCACTGCGGTCGAAATTCTGAGGCAAAACCGGATACTCATGGCAGGAAGTATAGATGATTTCGATAAGGGCTGGCAGGCGTTCACATAGACGCAATATTTGAGCCACTTTCACTCACATTTTGGTTTGGACGTCTTGACAAGAGGACAATGTCTGGCTATCTTAGCAATTGAAGGGCGAGAGTGCTAAACCGCTTCTCAACGAATTGAACGTCTCGCTCTCAAATCAACCTCAACTTGACTGGTAATCAGCCGCGAGGTAACCCTCGTGCGAAGGAGAAGTAACGCAATGCCAACTGCAACAGCATCCGTAGCTACCAGCTTTACACCGCTTCACGACCGCATTCTGGTGCGCCGCGTAGAAGAGGGCGAATCAATCCGGGGTGGCATCATCATCCCTGACACTGCCAAGGAAAAGCCCCAGGAGGGCGAAGTGATTTCCGTCGGCAAGGGCAAGTCGAATGACGAGGGCAAAGTATTCCCGCTCGACGTCAAGGCAGGCGACAGCATTCTGTTTGGCAAGTACTCGGGAACTGAGATCAAAATCGATGGCGAGGAATTCCTCATTATGCGTGAGGAAGAGGTTCTCGGCATTCTCAAGAAGAAATAAGCGCATCGCGGCTACACCGGATGCGCTTTTTTGCTGCCTGCAGGGCGGCGCACATTGTTAAGGAGAAACAGGAATGGCAAAGCAAATTCTGCACGGAGAAGATTCGCGTCAGGCAATTCTGCGAGGCGTGAACACGCTCGCCGACGCGGTTAAGGTGACGCTTGGGCCCAAGGGCCGCAATGTGGTCATCGAAAAGAAGTTCGGTTCCCCCACCATCACCAAGGACGGCGTGACGGTCGCTAAGGAAATCGAATTAAAAGACTCGCTCGAAAACATGGGCGCGCAAATGGTACGGGAAGTGGCTTCGAAGACCTCGGACGTAGCCGGGGACGGCACCACGACGGCAACGGTTCTGGCCCAGGCGATCTATCGCGAGGGCGTCAAGACTGTGGCTGCCGGCGCGAATCCGATGGCTCTGAAGCGCGGCATCGACAAGGCGGTTGAGGCGGTTGTTGGTAAGCGCGACGAGCACGGCACGGTGATCGGTGGAGCATTGGCGAAGTTTTCCAAGCCGGTGACCGGCGAAATGATTGCCCAGGTCGGCACCATTTCGGCCAACAGCGATTCCACCATCGGCAACATCATTGCCGAGGCCATGAAGAAGGTCGGCAAGGACGGCGTGATCACGGTTGAGGAGTCGAAGACTCTGGAAACCCAGCTGGAAGTGGTCGAAGGTATGCAGTTCGACCGCGGCTACCTGAGTCCCTACTTCGTGACCGATCCGGATCGCATGGAAGTATCGCTCGAAGAGCCGTACATCCTGATCCACGAGAAGAAGATCAGCTCGATGAAGGATCTTCTGCCTCTTCTGGAGCAGGTTGCCCGCAACGGCAAGCCGCTGGTCATCATCGCGGAAGATGTTGACGGCGAGGCGCTGGCGACTCTGGTGGTCAACAAGCTGCGTGGCACGCTGAACGTAGCGGCAGTGAAGGCTCCTGGGTTCGGCGATCGCCGCAAGGCAATGCTGGAAGACATCGCCAAACTGACTGGTGGTAACGCGATTACCGAAGACCTCGGGATCAAGCTCGAGAACGTCAAGATCGAAGATCTTGGCCGGGCGAAGCGCGTGACCATTGACAAGGACAACACCACCATCGTTGAAGGCCGCGGTGACTCCAAGGCCATCGAAGGCCGGGTGAAGGAAATCCGCAACCAGGTGGAGAAGACGACCTCCGACTACGACCGCGAGAAGCTGCAAGAGCGCCTCGCCAAGCTGGTCGGCGGCGTGGCTGTCATCAAGGTAGGCGCCGCGACCGAGACCGAGATGAAGGAGAAGAAGGCTCGGGTTGAGGATGCCATGCACGCTACCCGTGCGGCGGTGGAAGAAGGCATTGTCCCGGGTGGTGGTGTAGCTCTGCTGCGCTCCGCCAAGGACGTGGATGATCTGATCAAGAAGCTCGAGGGTGATGAGAAGATCGGAGCAACGATCGTCCGTCGCGCCCTGGAAGAGCCTCTCCGCCAGATCGTTGGCAATGCCGGTGAGGAAGGTGCTGTGATCGTGGGCAAGATCAGCGACAACAGCAATCCTCATTTTGGCTACAACGCTGCGACCAACCAATACGAGGATCTGGTCCAGGCCGG
>DASRRN010000074.1:0-13165 GCA_035695685.1 Acidobacteriaceae bacterium
CAAGCCGGCGTTAAGGAACTGCCACTGATCCTTAAAGGTGACGTGACCGGATCGGTCGAAGTGCTGGCCGACTCGCTGCAGAAGATGTCGACCGAGAAGGTGCGCATCAAGGTATTGCACACCGGCGTAGGCGCCATTACCGAAAGCGATATCCTGCTGGCTTCCGCCTCCAATGCCATTGTCATCGGCTTCAATGTGCGCCCCGAGCGCAAAGCAGCCGATCTGGCCGAACAGGATGGCGTCGAGATCCGCTTGCACTCCATCATTTACGAGTTGCAGGACGAGATCAAGAAAGCCATGCTGGGCCTGCTTGAGCCGACCATCAAGGAGAACTACGTTGGCCGCGCCCAGGTGCTCAACATCTTCCGGATCCCCAAGGTCGGCACCATTGCCGGTTGCCGCGTGGTCGACGGCTCCATCAAGCGGGATGCGGAAGTTCGCCTCATGCGCGATGGAGAACAGGTCTTCAAGGGCAAGCTGTCGTCGCTCAAGCGCTTCAAGGATGATGCGCGCGAGGTAACCAACGGCATGGAGTGCGGCATGGGGATTGCCAACTTCAATGACATCCAGATAGGCGATACCGTCGAGGCCTTCGTGACCGAGCGGGTCGCTGCCGAGCTGACTGCTCAGTAGTCAGCTCATGAACCTTAGGTCATGAATCTCGATCAGATCCAGGCCTCGCTTCGCGAGCAGCAGGTCGATGGCTGGCTTTTCTACGACCATCACCACCGGGATCCGATTGCCTATCGGATCCTGGGGCTGAGCGATACATTGCACGTGTCGCGGCGCTGGTACTATCTCATTCCGGCCGAAGGCTCCCCGCGCAAGCTGACGCACCGCGTTGAGAGCGGAAAGCTCGCGTCCCTGCCCGGCAGCGGGCGCTTCTACTCGTCATGGCAGGAACTGGAAGACGGCCTGCGCACCATGCTCCAGCCGTACAAGAAACTGGCCATGCAGTACTCCCCACGCAACGCCATCATGTACGTGTCGCTGGTCGATGCGGGAACGATCGAAGTACTGCGGGAAATGGGCAAGACCATCGTCAGCTCCGCCGATCTGGTAAGCCGCTTCGAGGCCGTCCTGACACCAGAGCAGATCGCCAGTCACTATGAAGCGCAGCGACACATCGACGAGATTGTCAGTGCCGCGTGGAAGTACATCGCTACCCGGCTGCGCTCCGGCACGGGTACTCCCCTGAATGAACATGAAGTGATGGTGTGGTTGCAGGAGGCCATGCGCCGTGCAGGGATCGCCGAAGGCTATGGGCCGAACGTCTCCGTAAATGCCAACAGTTCTGACTCCCATTACGAACCAACGTCCGCAGTCTCGAAGCCCATCAACGAAGGCGATTTCCTGCTCATCGACATCTGGGGGCGCATGGAACGCCCGGGAGCTTGCTTCTATGACATCACCTGGACTGGAGTCGTCGGCCGCGAGCCAACCGAACGCGAACGCCAGGTCTTCTCCGTAGTGGCACGAGCAAGGGACGCGGCCATTATGACGGTGCAGGAGGCGTTTGCGGCAGGCAAGCCATTAGCGGGATGGCAGGCGGACGATGCCGCCCGCGCAGTGATTCGTGACGCCGGTTTCGCAGAATATTTCACTCACCGCACGGGCCACAGCATCTCCACCGAGACCCATGGCAACGGAGCCAATCTCGACAATCTCGAGACCCATGACGAGCGCCTGATCCTGCCCTACACCTGTTTCTCCGTGGAACCGGGAATCTACCTCCCGGAATTCGGCGTACGCAGCGAAATAAACATGTTGACCGAGCCAGGCCGGGCCGTCGTGACCGGACCCATACAAACCGAACTGGTCCGCATCTAAACCGAGAAGGGTGTCAGCAGAATGCGGGATCGCAGCCCTCAGCCACTACCTGGTCACAGATGGAAACGAAATCCTACCCTTTGTCATCCCGATCAAGCGACGTGCCTGCGGCAAGTTGAGAGAGGAATGAACGGGAGCATGCCGCTTTTTCAAACCGCAGCTCTGATGCTTTGTATCAGGGCACGGCTTCAGCCGTGCCGCACTTGGGTTGAGCCGACGAGGGCTTTAGAATCCGCGTGAGAACCGAAAAGAAACCGCAGTTCCATCCACTATGTTCCCCGCCCACTGCGAAACAACTCTGAACGAAGGGCACGGCTTCAGCCGTGCCATAAATGGCGATGCTTTTGAGGGCTTTAAGCCCCTGGGGTACGTCTTTCTTTCCCTGAAGGGTACGAGCTTCACCCCGTACATACAGGAAACAAAACGATGGGCTTCAGTGTTTGCGTGAGAACAGCATTCCAAACTCAGTCCCGCAGGGACGTCTGAAAATAGCCCAGGACGTGAGTCCTGGGTAGGATTTGAAGGAAGAATCAGTCCCGCAGGGACGGCTGAAAAGCTTTCCTGAAGGGGACGGGCTTCAGCCTGGCTTCAGCCCGTACACCAACCACCAAAACCTATCTGGCTTTTAGCCCCTGAGGGAGCGCTTTTTACGCTCTTGTTTAAAGCGTCGGTTCAGAGCCCCGGAAACACTAGTGCAGGATGAAGTACATGACCCAGCTGGCGACGATCACCGCCCCCAGAAACAGCACGAAGCAGTAAGCTCCGTAGCGGACCATCGCCTTCGGCGTACTCCGCTGTGTGATGCCGAAAATAATCGACGCAAACACGGCAAAGAGAATCACCGTCGTGAAATGAGAAGGCGTGATGGTCACGGCTTTCTCCCTATGGCGATACTATGTGCGTCTACAGCTGAGATCAGGTTCAGCAACCCTGCGACCACTACAAACTTTGCCCCGTAATCCGCCGTCACCACTTGCACCGGCGCTTGACCGAGTCCCAGCATGTGGCCAACCATATACAGCAGGCCGGCACCCAGATCACCCAGAAATCCCAACATATCCAACAGGTCGGCGGTGTTGGGCGCGTAGAGCCTGGCGCCCATCATCATGCCTAGGACAAACATACAACTGATCGAAGCCAACACCAGAAGACCGCGGCCCCAACGTTTGAGCATAAGATGTCCTGCCCCAGGGACCAGCCAACCGGCAATCAGTGCCATGTATCCCAACCGGTTAGCCTTCGCTGCTGCCGATTGCTTCGCCGCGTCTGCTCTTTGCGCCATCATTTAAGAATACACTGGGCCGTCATGTTCGGGCCCTCCCGCGACGCTCCCAAACCATTGCGTCAAATGTTTGGCGAGTGATGAATCCGCTACGTTGATAAAGCGCAACTGCCTCGGAATTCTTCCGCGTCACGGTCAGCGTGAGAGCCTGAAAACCATGACTCCGGAGCGCGCGTGAGCAGTCTGCCAAAAGCCACGCTCCGAGGCCGCGACGACGATACTGACGGCTAACGCAAATCTGGGTGACGTGGCCGACATCATCGCGCACCCGCGAGCAAAGCAGTAGAGCTGCGATCTCTTCGCGGCCGCGGAAAGCCAGCACCCGCGAGGTGGAAGGATCGAACAGTCCGCACCCTGGGAAACGAACGATATTGTGGAGAAATCTCAGGGAGCCGGCGACGGTGCGGTACTGATCGTTGATGATGCCGTCCAGATGACCTTCGTATGCATGCGCGATAAGATGGCCGGCTGCGGCAAAATCGCTGTCTCTCCAGGCACGCAATTCCAATTCACTAAGCCGGTCGGCTGGCGGCCCTTCGGGCAGGCTCGCGGAGCTCAGCTCGAGCTCCATAAACAGTCTTTCGTAAATCTCAAATCCGGCCTTGTGCAGGGTTTCCGCATGGGTCCCGTGCGGTCGCAGTAGCAGTTGCGATTCAATGCGATCGACCCCGGGAGAATGTTGCAGCAACTCGATCATATGTTCGAGCAAACGGCGTTCTACGTCCGCGGTCAATTCGGGATTGCTGGCGGACGGGATCGCGAAAACGTCGCCAACCAGGGCCTTTTCACTCTCGTAAACGCAAAAGACATAACCGCAGATCCTGCCGTTCTCAATGGCCACGTAGCCGGGCAGAAGACGGGAGTCGAGGTACTGCAGTAGCAGGTTGGCGGAAGCGTGGAAATCCCAACGCAGCCGCTGGTTCCAAACAAGACTCTCCGCCTCCAGCACCGGCTTGAGATTGCTGGCAGAGAAGTGTCGCAAATCGAGAATTTCCAGGTGCAGGGCCGGTGTCATCCGCGTTTGAACAGGAGTGTACGGCACAAAGCCATGCCAGGGAAACCTCGGCCTTTGCCCAAGGACCTCAAGGTTTGGCGAAGACCTGGTAAACCGCCAAATTTTGCGCCGGATAGGAAAAGAGCGGCTGGTACGATCGGCCGGCCAGCAAAGTACGCAGCTGGCCGACATAGATTTCACGGGTTATGAGGATGTGCTCCTGCGGGGGGATGCCGTCCGCTTCATAATTCGCGACCTGGTGATTACGGTAGAACGAAAGACCGTATTCGACGTCGCGCCGCACCCGATAGACGGCGACGCCCTCGTTCCGCCGGGTAATTTGGCTGATGATGGCGGCCAAAGGCCGGGCGGAGTAGGCGGCGTCAAGCAGGCGGATGTTCTTCTTCGTAGCGGAGACCGCGGGAAGCCCAAAAAATGGGCCGATACCAAAGATAAACAGCAGCATGACGACCAGTGGCACCATGGTGGCCACGCGCAGGCGCTTGACCCCGAAGCGGGCCACGACGATCAGGATGAGAAGTGCTGCAGCCAGACCGCTCGACACCGCAGGCAGCAAGATACTGGCCGGCGGTACGCCTCCTGGATGAACGATGTGCCACGGCAACAGCAGCACCAGAATGATGGTCACCGCAGACAGCAGGGCATGTAGCAAAAGCAGCCACAGGTTCAGACCCTTATGGTGAATGCGGTTGATGTAATCGCCGGTGAGGATGGTGAGCGGTGGAATGGAGGGCAGGATGTAACCCGGTAGTTTGGATCGGGAAAGGGAAAAAATGACGATCGGGAAAAGCGTCCATAGTACCAGGAACTCTGGGAAGGCATCGCCCCACTGGGTGTGGCCGACGTAGTGGTGCTTGGCCAGCCGCGCGCGCCACTCCGCAATCGATTGGTGGATCGCCTCCACCAGTGCGCGTATGGCAATGATCGACCATGGCATAAGCGCGAGCACCAGGATGGGGATGTAGTACCACAAGGGCTGCTCGTGCATGTAACGGTTGGTGGCAAAGCGTTCCAGGTTGTGTTCCAGGAAGAAGATGCGTAGGAAATCCGGATTGCGATGCTGCACCGCGATATACCAGGGCAGCACCATCGCGAAATAGAGAATTACCCCGGGAATCCAGACCGTGCGGCGTAGCAGCGACCATTCCCGCCGAAGTGCGGCAAAGCTGAAGATGATGCACCCAGCCATGACAGGAGCCACCGGGCCTTTGGCCAGCGTGGCAACGCCGACGAAGAAATAGAGGTCGAAGAGCCAGAATTTCTTGTCCGTCTCATACCACGCGTACCAGCCAAGCATGCCGATGCAAAAAGGTGCAGCCAGCTGCATATCGGTCGAGGCTCCACGGGCGAAGCCGACGATTCCGGCGCAGGAAGCAGTGATCAATGCCGCGTCCAACTGGCTCCCGGGCCGGAAGCGTCGCAGGTGCAGATAGATCAACGCCACCAGGATGAACGCGAAGCTGGCCGACGGGAGACGCGCTGACCAGTCGTGTACGCCAAACTCGAGGAAGGCAAACATGGCCCGCCAGTAATAGAGAGCGGGCTTTTCCAGCCAGGGATGACCCCAGAGAACCGGGGTGATGTAGTCATGGCGGAGGAGCATCTCGCGCGCAATCTGCGCGTATCTGGGCTCGTCGGCGCCCACCAGTCCAAGCCCATCTCCACCGAAGACCGGCACCAGCCCGTAAAACAGGAAGAAGGGAGTAAAAATGAAAAGGCTGACGGCCTCCAGGGTGTCGTGCAGCGCAGGGAAGCGAGTTTTCAACGCATCCAGGCCGGTGCCCGGCCGATTAAGGACTTGAGGCGTACCCAGCATTGCTTTTTTCTCAGCCATCGGTTCTGCCAGGTATCTTACGGGCACAAGGCTATCAGATTCGCTGGCCCGCCGAGAGGATGGCGCCTTGTCCGATGAAACAGCCCGAAAACGCGGCCATCATGCCACTCCGTTGGCGGAGGTGGCGATCGCCACCTCATTGCGGAGATACTTCAGGATCAGCTCCGTGGCCGCTGGCACTGGGCCGTCCAGCGTGCACCCGCTCGCACTTTCGTGACCGCCTCCGCCAAACTGCTCGGCGATAGTAGCCACATTCACCCGCCCCTTACTGCGCAGGCTGAGGCGTACATGGTGGTCGCGCAGTTCGCGAAGAAACACAGCAACCTCAATCCCGGAGATAGCAATGGCATAGTTGACGATCCCCTCGCAGTCCTCCTCCGCCGCATGGGTACGATCCATATCGTCTTCGGACACCCACAGCCATGCCAGATTTCCGTCGTGGTGGAGGTTAGCCAGCGCGGCGCCCAGCAGAAGCATCTTTGACGGCGGGTTCGAGAAGTAAACCTCCCGCGCTATATGGACCGGGTCGGCCCCATAGCGAACCAGGTTGCGCGCGAGTTCAAAGGTGTGGGCGTCGGTACCTTCGTAGCAGAAGGATCCAGTATCGGAAAGCATGGCGGTGTAGAGACAGGTTGCCATCTCAGGCGTTATTTCGATGCCGGCAGCGAAGGCGAGCTGGTAGACGAGTTCCGCAACAGCGCAGGCGCTGCTGTCGATCCAGTTCACGTTGGCAAAAGCACGGCCGCTGGTGTGGTGATCGATATTGATCAGGAAGCGGTCTTCGAGGCCATCCAGGCGGGTCCGCGGAATGCCGTCACACTCAAGCAGGATAACTGTGTCGTACCCGCCTTCTACGCGGCTCCAGTGCCGCACCAGCGACGCGCAGGGCAGTGACCGGTAAATGCACGGCACCCGATCGCTCAGCGCCATGTCAGCGTTCTTGCCCATCCGCTGCAACATCATCCAGCAGGCAATCAGCGAACCCACGGCATCGCCATCGGGGCGTGCGTGCGCAGTTACCAAAATCCGATCGGCCTTCGCGATGGAGCTGAGCACCGCGTCGATCGTTGGTATGGTTTGCGGAGTGGATGGCATCATAAGCCGGCGAAGGGGCCGCAACTACTCCTTGGATTTTGCGGTCGTCAGGGGCTGGGGGAGGCCATCCTTTGCATCCGCCTTCTGCGTTTTTCTAGTGCGCCCGAGCAGTTCGTCGATCCGCAATTTGAGGTGCTTGGACTTATCGATTTGAAACGACAGTTCCGGAACGTGCCGCACCCCCATGCGCTCCAACAATTCATGGCGGATGAAGCCGCGGGCTGCCGTCAACGCCTCTCGCGTCTTCTCCTCCTCAACTTCACCGCCATCGACGGCGATGTACACCCGGGCGGACTTGCCGCCTGGATTCAGGACCACCTCGCTGACATAGGCGAAACTGATGCGCGGGTCGGCGAGTTCACCCACAATCATGCCGCTGATTTCTTCGCGTAGCGTTTCGGCGACGCGATCCCGATGGTACTTTCGTGCCCGTGGTTCCACCATGAAAAAAGTCCTTAGCTAAACCTCTAAGATTATCAGAAAGCGCCTTCCGAGCCTATTCCTCAGCATCCTCTTCGAGGAAGGTACACCAGGAATCAGCCACCTGGGCGCCCAGGTCATTGGCGATGCGCACCGCCGCATTTTCAACCTGCCGCATGAGGCCGGAAAGGTAGTCTCGTGAACGGGATATCGCGGTGACGCCGATAGTCGCGGATTGCCAAGTGACCGCCTCATCCAATTCCGCAACTGAAACATTGAAGCCATTGCGAAGCTTCTCTTTGAGGCTGCGGACAACCTGGCGGCGGTCCTTCAGAGAGTGTGCTTGCTCGATATGCAATTCGAGCGTGAGCGAAACGATAGCCATAGCTGCGCCTTGGACGGACCTAAATAGCTTATAGAAGGGGTCTTGAAAACTTCATGGGGGAGTGATCGTGAGGCCTATGGTATATCTGAACTGGGCACGTTAAAAGGGCTAGTCTATTCGCAATCCGTTGCAACAACTTCGAGAGCGCTTCCATCCGCTGTACTACGCCCGGAAGTCAGCCACGGGGCGATTTGTGATCCGGTTAGTTGACCTGCCGGTATGGCTCTCGATTCCGGATGTAAATTTCAAGGTGCGCGGCCGCCTGGTAACCCACGGCTTGGCTTTTGCCGCGATCGGATCTCAGGAACCGGGGTCCGAGGCCCTTGCGCTTGCGTGTATCGATCGCCTTAAGCTGCAGTCCTTCTGGGATGTCGGCGCCAACATCGGCTACTACACCTGGCTGCTCAAGTCAGCTTCCCCGAGTCTTCGCGCACTATTGTTTGAAGCCTCCCCGGCAAATGCCGAGCTTGTCCGCGCAACACTCGAACGAATTCACCTTCCCGACGTCGAGTTGATCGCCGCAGGAGCAAGTGACCGTCAGGGCGATGGTTATTTACGGGTAGACTCTTTGGCCGGCGCCACATCTACACTTGATGACTCAGCACAGCAAACATTCGAAGAGGAGCACTGGAGCATCCCTTCAGAAAAGACCCATATTCCCCTCGTCACAATCGATGATGAACGCTCGCGGCGCCCTGGAGTCGACCTTCTCAAGATCGACGTAGAGGGATATGAAGCGGCGGTGTTACGGGGCGCTCAACAAACAATCTCTTCGGATCAGCCGATACTCTTCGTCGAATGCTTTCATCCCGAGCATGAGTGCTTGGGATTTCTGGAACACGAAGGCTATCGATTCGTAGACGGCGACCGGCTCAAGGCGCAGGTCGATTCGGGGACCACCAACTTTTTCGGTTTCCCCAGGAAGTTTCATTCCGATATCGATTTGCTGCTGGAGAAAGCTCGCGAGCGCCGAAAGAACTAATTATCGAGACAGAAAGTGGACCCGTTTCTGAGGGTACATCGCCCTTCGAGCGGGTCTTCAGACCTTCGGTAACGCCAGCGCAGCTTCTGCCGCGGTCACAAACTCAGTTGGTTCCATCGTTGCCAACGAACTGCATTGGACCAACCCCCTGCGGCAGGCTTGATCGCCGCGAAGCTGCAGGCACGGGGAACAATCCGGTTGGTGGAAGAGGCTGGTGCTGCCCGGGCCGCTTGGCTGGAAGCGGTGGGGATAGGCCGGACCAAAATAGCCGATCGCCGGTACGTCGTAGAACGAAGCCAGGTGCAGGGCAAAACTATCGGGAGCGATCACCAGGTCTGCGGATGAGATTTTCTCAAACAACTCCCGGACAGTTTTTTGGCCGTAGCAAATGACGCGCGGCTCCAACATAAGTTCCTCCACCGCATGCGATGCCCCGTGGACCACGATCGTATGTTTTGGAAAGGCTTGCAGAAGCCCGCGGATGATGCCGATCCATTGCTCATCGGTAAGCTGCCGGGCACGCCAACCGGCTTCTGCCGCGCAATAGATATAGGGAGGATCTGGCCGCAGGGCGGGCGGAGAGGCGTAGGCGCTGTGGTAAAGGGCGAGCGGCTGGCCCTGTCCCTTTAGGCCGAGCAGTTCGAGCTCCACCTCGCCATCATGCTTGTCTTCTGGGTGGCGAACCATGCCCGGCCGGTAGACAGACTTGACGATGGCTGAGAGCCAGGGCCGAACGCTTTTCCATTCAAAGAAGCCGCCCTCCGCATAGAGGCGGCTGATCCCCTGAACCCATCCTGTTTTCCGTCTGCCCCTTACCACTAACGAGAGCACCAACGTTGTTCGGCTGTCATCCAGCGCGAAAACCAAGTCCGCCCGCGGAATGGCAAAGAGGGTGCGGAGCATACGCAGTTTGGGGTCACCATGGTCGACGACTACCAACTTCAGGCGTGAGTCCACCAGGGGGTATACCTGGCCGCCCTTACGGTTGGTAACGATGGTGACTTCTGCATTGGGATATAGCCGGCCGAGCTCGAAGAGAAAGGGCGCCTTCAGTACGTAATCGCCAAACGTGCGAAAACTCAGTAAGGTAATGCGCCTGATGGCATTGTCGGACATGAATGTTAGCCTTGATAATTATAGTGCGCTACGTCTTCCTGGATCGCGATGGAGTCCTGAACCGCAAGATGCCCGAGGGCATTTATGTCAGCGATTGGGCGCAGTTTCAATGGCTGCCGGGAGCAGTTGAGGCGGTCGCCCGCATGAATCGCGCTGGCTTGACCGTTATGGTGGTCACCAATCAACGTGGTATCGCGCTGGGCCGGGTTACGACTGCGCAGTTGGAACTTATTCACGACAACATGCAGAACCACCTGGCCCGAAATGGCGCGCGATTGGACGCAATCTATCACTGCCCTCATGACCATGGGGAGTGCCATTGTCGTAAGCCGGACATTGGGCTCTTTGAACAAGCCATGAAAGACTTTCCGCAAATCAACGCAAACAACAGCGTGGTGATCGGCGACTCTCTTGCCGACATTGAGGCCGGCCGGCGGCTCGGTATGAAGACCATCTTCATCCGGGGTGAGGCAGACCGTCAGAAAGCAGGAGCCGGCACCGCCGCCTCACTTGCTGATGCCGGCGCCGGCTCCCTCCTGCAAGCGGTCGAAATGCACCTGGGACTTAGGCCACCAAGCGGAAGAAAAAGCGAAGTGAAATAACCGTAGCCTGGTCCCATGTGACGCTCTCTACAAAGCGGCGTCAGAGTGAGTCCCGAAGGGACGGCCTGAAAATAGCCCAGGACGCCAGTCCTGGGAGTGGAGTTTCACATTTTCAAAACCAGGGCGGCAGGCAGCGGACCCTAGGCAGCATAGTTTGTGACAGGCTACAGTATGATCCGTGCCAGCCCCGGACTTCAGTCCGGGGGAGCGGGTTTTCAAACCCGCGAGAACGCTTTATCTTGCCACTACCGGGCTTTAGCCCTGGTGAAAATGCCCCTAGCTCCCCAATCAACCCGTACGTTCTTCGTGACCTCGACGACAATCGGACGTCGCGCGCTTCTCCAATCCGATCGCATGGCTCGGCTTCTAGTTGATGTTCTTGCGGAGAATCGTCGAAGGGGGCGGTTTCTGCTGCATGAATTTGTAATCATGCCCAATCACTTCCATCTGCTGCTGACCCCTGCAGCGGAAGTCCCGCTGGAAAAGGCACTGCAGTGGATCAAGGGCGGCTTCTCCTATCGCGCCAAGCGGGAAATACATTTTGCTTTTGAAATATGGCAAGCCAGTTTCGTGAATCACCGCATTCGCGACGCAGAGGACTACAAACACCACCACACTTACATTTGGGAGAATCCGGTCAAAGCGGGCTTGAGCGAGAGACCGGAGCTGTTTGCCTGGTCATCGGCGTCTCTGGGAATGGAATTGGACGCCCCGCCACCAGGGCTAAAGCCCTGAATCTATATACCCGGAGCGTTCACGCGGGTTTGAAAACCCGCTTCCCCGGACTAAAGTCCGGGGCTGGCACAACTTAGGCGTTCGTTGACCCAAATACGGCAAAAATGTCTTCCGCCGGTCAATTCGCAACTCCGAAATATGTAGAAACTCCAGGCCCAGGACGCCAGTCCTGGGAAGAGAGACGAGCCGTGATTAGTCCCGAAGGGACGGCTGAAGCCATCAAGCTTGTTCAGCCGTCCCTTCGGGACTAATCGGATCGCTCAGCATGTACCCAGGACTGGCGTCCTGGGCTATTTTCAGGCCGTCCCTTCGGGACTCACTCCGGCAAGTACCAATGTGACTCGCAAATCCTCTTCATTGAAAGCACGGCGACGATGTTTATCCTCTTCTTTGTTCAACCGCCTCCTTGAGGTATTCGGCAACCTGGTGCCCATAATGCGTCCAGGTATAGTTTTCCGTCACGGTTCTCATTGCCTTTCTGCCCATGGAAGCTCGCAGAGCCTCATCTGACGAAACCCGGGCAATGGCCTCGGCGAGACACCGGGAGTCGTTCACCGGAACGTAGATGGCACTCTTTTCGTGCTCCAGCGGTAAGCCACAATTTTCCGTTGTAATGATGGGCAAACCCGCCGCTGCGGCTTCCATCCCGGAACGCGATGAACCCTCGGCAAACGTGGGAAAGACGAATAGATCTGCGCCGGCAAACGCCGCCGCCACCTGCTTAAGCGGCGCGAAGGGAGTATGGCTAAAAAAAACCGCGTCGCCCGCCTCTAAGCATGACGCCCCATTGCCCAGATTTCCCATCAACTCCAGACGAACATCGAGCCCGGATCGGCGGCACTGGCGAACCGCCTCCAGCAAGAGACGCACACCCTTGCGGATATCGAAATTTCCGGTAAACAGAATGCGCACCGGCCCCTCGATGCGATAGTCGCGCTTCAGGTCGAAAAATTCTTCCCGAACTCCCAGGTATGCGACCCGCACTCTACCGGCAGGATAGCCCTGTTCGACAAAAGTCTTCTTCACGAAGTCGGAGTTGACCAGGAGCATGTCGGCATCCGCGCAATCCCGCAACACCAACTTCCAGAGATCCGCCCGGGGGTTGTAGCCGGCCGGCAAACCGAAACGGGCGAATTCCTCCCGAAGACCCTCATGCATAAAGGCTGGATGAGCGATCGAATGATCGGTAACAATGGCCATGCCATTTTTGCGAGCTTTCCGGATAGCGCCGGATTGGCCTGCTCCGCTGCGGACCAGCAGTACATCGGCAGCCTTCAGGTATTTCCGGCTACCCCAGGCTGCCAAGCGGAACTCCATGCCATATGCCAGATCCAGGGGAATAACCCGGGTACGTTGGATCAATCTAATGAAGGTTCCGGCGACCTCAACCCAGGCCACGGGGGTGACGGTGGCGCCCGGTATCCGAATCTGCCGGGCAGCCATCCGCGCCGCCAGATGTTTCTCGCCGAGGAGTCTTCCCAGCAAGTCCACCAGCGCGGTCTGATTGTTCCTGGGTACCCAGCCGGTGAGGAAGTTTACTTCGACCCCGGCGGCGGCCAGGGCCCGGGCTGTTTCGTGGAAGTGGAGCTTGCCAAACCCCGTGGCAATGGTTGCTTTCAAACCCTACTCTTCGACATCCACGCGCGATTGGTAGTAGTCGTTATAAGCGCGGCCATAGTACTCCGCGTAATCGGACGATTGCAGATCCACTGCATTCAACACCACACCCAGCAGGTGGGCTCCCGAACGCAACAGGATTTCGCTGGCCCGCGCCACCACGTTCCTCGAGGCTTGTCCGTAACGCAGAACCAATACCACTCCATCACTGATGGATACCAACACCGCTGCGTCGGTTACCGTCAGCACTGG
>DASRRN010000075.1:0-3748 GCA_035695685.1 Acidobacteriaceae bacterium
GGGATATACCGTTAACAGTGCGAACGGCAAGCTAACTCCAATTGAGGGTTCGCCGTTCACCACCGGTAGCTCGGGCTCCACTTCGGTCGCCGTAGATCCAGCGGGCAGGTTCCTCTATGCGACCAACCAATATGCAGGCGACAACAATGTATCCGGCTTTCGTATTGATTGCGACAGCGGCAGGTTGACGCCGATACCGGGATCTCCCTTTCCCTCAGGATCGGGACCAACCGCGGTTGCGATCGACCCGTCGGGCAGCTTCGCCTATGTGGCAAACCTTGGAGCCAACAACGTGTCGGCATACACCATCAACCCTGAAACCGGCCGGTTAGTACAGGTGTCCGGCTCTCCTTATGCTGCAGGAACTTTCCCCTCTGGGATCGCCGTGGACCCAATGGGTAAGTACGTTTACGTAACCAATTCCATGTCCAATAACGTTTCCGGCTACGCGATTAACAGCGCCACCGGTGGCCTCACTCCACTCGCGGGGTCGCCGTATGCTGCCCAGTATTCACCATCGTCGGTGGCGGTGGATCCAAACGACAGGTTCGTCTATGTGGCTAATGGGGGTTCCGACGATATATCCGGATACTCAATCGCGGGGGGCACGCTCAGCCCATTGCCTACGTCACCCTTTGCCGCGGGCGCCGGTGGGGTGAACTCGGTGACCGTAGACCCAAGTGGCCAGTTCGTCTTCCTCGCGGGGTATGGTGGGCTTTTCGCTTACAGCATTAATCAGAACCAGACTGCTTTCAGCAACGGCTTGCCTTTCGCGTCTTTATACGGGCAACTCACGCCGGTCTCAGGTTCACCGTTCGGAGGAGGAAACCCAAGCTTTGTGGCGGTAGACTACAGCGGGACGTTTCTCTACACAGCCAACAGGTCGTCGAACGATATTTCTGGCTACAAGCTTAGCTCCACTTCTTCGCTGACACCCGTTCCGGGTTCTCCCTTTCTCCCCGTGTTCGAGCCATTCTCCATCGCCCTGGTTCGTCCACACACCCATCCGATTTACACTGCGACGGAAATTCCCAACCCCGGATCGAACTTTGGATCGGTCTCCAACATCGTCGGAACGGGCATCAATAACAAGGGACAAGTCAGCGGCTCGGTTTCGTATTACCCCATTCCCGGTGATCACTTCGGCCAGGCTTTCATCTATGCCGGGGGGATGAACATCGGCATCGCCTACGACCAGGTGAGTTTCGCCAATGCCATCAACAATAACGGCCAGGTAGTCGGTACGACGGATCTGGAGCCCCCTTTTTCCTTCAGCCCGCCGGAGCACGCGTTCATCTATAACTACAGCGACAACACAACGGTGTACCTCGATATTCCCATGTCAGGGAGGGAAAGCGACGGATTAGCCATCAACAGCGCGGGAGACATCACGGGGTTCCTTTCCACTGGGCTGTGCACCGGGTCTTTTTCTCCCACCTGTCTGGCACCGTTTCACGCCTTTGTTTACCAGGGATCCGGCCTGGTGGATATCGGTACCCTGGGCGGGACCTACAGTGCGGGCACAGCCATCAACGATCTGAACGAGATTGCCGGCGTCAGTTCGATAAAGGGCAGCAGTCTCAATCACCTCTTTCTTTACGCCCAGGGCCACATGAGCGATTTGGGCACGGTGGCCGGAGAGTCATTTGTCAACGCAGCGATTAATAATCGCGGCGAGATTGTCGGCTCGGCGATCAACTCAGCAGGCGCGGGAAGTAGTTTTATTTACCGAGGCCGTTCCTTCGAAAAGATTCCCTTGATTGCCGCCGGCCTTAACAACAATGGAGACATTGCCGGCAGTCAAACGGCGGCCAACGGCAGTAGCCACGCTTCCGTGTACAAGGACGGAAGGCTGATCGACCTGAACGATCTGGTCGAACCGTCCCTTACGTTCCTCACCAACGCCAACGGCATAAGTGATAACGGAAAAATTGTCGCCAGCGGTCTCAACGGGCATGTTTACGTGCTCACACCGAAATAAACGCACCATAGACAGGCGCGGTCAATATAACCCATTGGGCGCGCCCGACTTCCCGGTCCCAACAAAGATTTGGGCTTCACGCCCAACGTGAGAACCTGCGGAAAAGTTCCTGGACAAACGCCGGGGGGTTGAGGGCCTCAGAGGGTGCGTGAGAACCGGGAAGAGAAACACCACTAACCACTCCCAAGGAAAACACCGCTCTTCCCTTTGTCACACCCGCACTAAGCGAAGTGACTGAGTGTTAACATATTCGCCATCGAGAATGCCAAAGCAGAAACTCGATTGAATCCGAAAATTGAATGGCTCTTCCAAACCTATGCCCACGCATGATCATGACCATCATCACGACCACCAGGTCGTTCCCTCCGATCCGGCGCTGCGAACAAAGGCACTCGAATCGTTGCTGGTGGAAAAAGGCTTGGTGGATCGGGCCGCATTGGATGCGCTGGTCGACGCATACGAAAACAAGATTGGACCGCGCAATGGTGCTCGCGTGGTGGCGCGCGCCTGGGTGGATCCGGCATATAAGGAACGGCTGCTCAACAATGCCTCAGCAGCAATTGCCGAACTGGGCTATGGGGGGTTACAGGGCGAACACATGGTAGTGCTCGAAAACAGCCCGAGCGTGCATAACTTGGTGGTGTGCACGCTGTGCTCCTGTTATCCCTGGCCAATCCTCGGTTTGCCACCCATCTGGTACAAATCGGCGCCGTATCGATCGCGCTCCGTGATCGATCCACGCGGCGTTTTGCGCGAATTTGGCCTGGAGTTGCACCAGGACGTAGAGGTTCGGGTCTCCGACAGCACGGCGGAGATCCGCTACCTCGTCTTACCCGAACGGCCGGCTGGTACGGAAAAAATGACCGAAGAGGAACTTGCGGCTCTGGTCACACGGGATGCCATGATCGGGGTCGCCAAGGTTCCACCGCCTCCTGGAGGCAAGGCATGAACGGAATCCACGACATGGGCGGCATGCAAGATATGGGTCCGATCCAGCGCGAAGAGAACGAACCCGTATTTCACCAGCCTTGGGAAGGCCGTGTGTTTGCGATGCACCGCGCGATGGGTGCGTGGGGCAAGTGGAATATCGACGCGGGCCGTCACGGTATCGAGCTCCTTTCCCCCGCTGATTATCTGCAGATGAGCTATTACGAGAAATGGCTAACCCGCAACGTGGAGTTGCTGGTAAAGTCTGGCTTGGTGACGCCGCAGGAGATGGAAACCGGCAAGCCCGCGCCCGGATCGCAGAAGGCAACGCCGCCTCTTAACGCCGCCGCCGCGTCCACCTTGGCCGGGTTCCGCGGCAACTTTATGCGACCGGAAGCGGAGGCCAAGGCTCGCTTCGAAGTGGGACAGCAGGTCCGCGCCCGGAATATGAATCCGGTGGACCACACGCGCCTGCCCCGATACGCGAGAGGCAAAAAGGGCGCTGTCGTCCGCTGCCATGGCATCTTCGTATTCCCCGATACCAACGCGCATTTTCTGGGCGAGCAACCGCAGCACTTGTATTCAGTTCGTTTTACGGCGCGGGAGTTGTGGGGAGACGATGCCTCGCCGCGCGATTCTGTTTACATCGATATGTGGGATAGTTACCTCGATCATGCCTGAATCGCAATCCGATCCCGACCGGCTCGCCGCTTTGCCCTCGCTCCCTCGCGACCAGGGCGGTCCCGTCTTTGCTGAGCCCTGGCAGGCCCAGGCCTTTGCGCTGGCCGTGCGGCTTTCCGCGCAAGGCTACTTCACCTGGAAAGAGTGGGCGGCCGTGCT
>DASRRN010000076.1:0-4807 GCA_035695685.1 Acidobacteriaceae bacterium
CGTGCGAAAAAGGGAAGAATGGCGACTCACAGGGTTCGGTACGAGGTGCATTCCTTTTCCAGCCCCCGAGCTGCGACAGCTGTTTGTAGTGTAAAGTCCCGCAGGGACGGCCTGATAATAGCCCAGCACGCAGTGCTGGGTAGCGAAGAGTGCGTGGACCAGTCCCGCAAGGGACGGCTGAATCATGGCAGGATCGGGTGTACCATCAGAAATTTTCTGAATTCCTCTGCCGAGCTAACCCGTTCGTGACGCTTGGCCTGAGCATGATCAGCCGTCCCTTACGGGACTGGTCTTGCTGGCCCATTGTACCCAGCACTGGTTCGGCGCTGTAACTTCTTTCTAATTCTGTGCAGCTTGTATGCGCCGAACCGTACTGGGCTATTATCAGGCCGTCCCTGCGGGACTTTGCGCTACAAACAGCTGTCGCAACTCCGCGCCTGGAAAGGAATGCACCTCGTACCGAACCGTGTGTGTTCTTGCCGTGATTCAGCCATCCGGCAAACCCGCTATCCGCGGCTGGCCAGGGTCTCGGCTTGCAGTGTCACTAGTTCGGTCAGGTCCTTCTTTTCCAAGCCGTGGACTTCCTTATTAAAGGCATCGACTTTGCTCGACCAGTTCATGGAGCAGAACTTGGGACCGCACATCGAACAGAAGGCTGCTTCCTTGTAGTAGTCGTCGGGCAGGGTCTCGTCGTGCATGGAGCGTGCCGTCTCGGGATCGAGTGACAGCGCGAACTGCTTATTCCAGTCGAAGGTATAACGCGCGTAGCTGATCGCGTCGTCCCGGTCCTGGGCCCCTGGCCGATGCCTGGCAATATCGGCCGCGTGGGCAGCAATGCGATAGGCAATCATGCCGTCTTTTACATCTTTTTCATTGGGCAGCCCCAGGTGCTCCTTGGGTGTGACATAGCAGAGCATTGAGGCTCCATGCCAGCCGATGATGGCGGCGCCGATGGCACTGGTGATGTGGTCGTACCCCGGTGCGATATCGGTCACCAGTGGCCCCAGGGTGTAGAACGGCGCCCCATCGCAGAGCTCTACTTCTTTCTCCACCTGCTCCTTGATCTTGTCCAACGGGATGTGGCCGGGGCCTTCAATCATCACCTGCACATCGCTCTTCCATGCTGACCTGGTCAGCTCGCCTAGTGTCTTCAACTCGGCAAACTGGGCTTCGTCGCTGGCATCGGCGACACAGCCGGGACGCAAACCGTCGCCGAGGGAGAAGCTGACGTCGTACTTTGCCATCACCTTCACGATGCGGTCAAAGTGTTCGTAGAGAAAATTCTGGCGATGATGATGGGTCATCCACTGGGCGAGAATCGCCCCGCCGCGGCTGACGATACCGGTGATTCGCTTGGCCACCATGGGTACGTACTGGATCAGCACGCCGGCGTGCACGGTGAAGTAATCCACCCCTTGCTGCGCCTGCTCTTCGATCACTTCCAGGTAGACATCGATATTCAGATCTTCGAGCTTCTTCACCCGGTTCAGCGCTTCGTAGATGGGCACCGTACCAATGGGCACCGGGCTGTGGCGTAGAATCGCCTCCCGGATCTCCGGAATGTTGCCTCCGGTCGAGAGGTCCATGACCGTATCGGCGCCGAAGTTGACTGCCGTATGGAGCTTGTCCAGCTCTTCGCGGATATTGGACGTTACCGCTGAGTTGCCGATATTAGCGTTGATCTTGCACCTGGTGGTGACGCCAATGCCCATGGGCTCCAGCTCAGGGTGGTTAATGTTGGCAGGAATGATGAGCCTGCCGGCGGCGATCTCGTCCCGGATCAAGCCTACGGAAATCTGTTCCCGTTGGGCGACAAAGGCCATCTCTTCCGTGACTTGGCCCCGACGCGCGAAGTGCATCTGGGACATGTTGGTATCGCCCGTCCGGGCCGCTTCGAGTTTGCGCTTTACGATCCACTCAGCCCGCGGCTTCAAAATCTCATCCGTGCCGTTTCCATTGCTGCTCATTGCCGAATCGCCTCATGAAGAATTATACGTTCAGATGCCGCGCTTGACGGAAAGGACCATGCGCTCCTACCCTTAGACAAGCAATGAAGATACCCGGGCAGACATTCCGTATCGGCGCCGCAACCGTAATCATTCTTGGGACCATCATCTATCTTGCGATCAGCGGCGTTCAAGCGGACAAGAGCTACTACGTCACCATTGGCGAATTGCAGGCGATGGGCAACAAGGCCTACACTCGTCATCTTCGTGTAGCCGGCGATGTGGCGCCCAATTCGATCGAGCGTAGCGGTACCAACGCCCATTTTGTCCTGACCGAACAGGGTCACACGCTGCGGGTGGCCTATCAGGGCGTAGAGCCTCCGCCGGATACATTTAAAGACGGTTCCCAGGCGCTCGCCATGGGCACGTACGGCAGGGATGGTGTGTTCCATGCCACCGAACTGCAAGCCAAGTGCGCCTCGAAATATGCGGCCGCCAAGCCCGCGCCCAACACCGCTTCCCTCAAATCTCCGGTAGCGACGGCGCCCAAATAGAGTAAGAGCGTTCGCGCTCTATACTCCAATGGGATGGTTCTGGTTCAGTTCGACAACGTATCGCGCATGTTTGGCCGCTTCCCTGCCCTGCGCAAGGTTTCGATCAGCTTCACCTCGGGCCGTTGCTACGTTTTGCTGGGGGAGAACGGCGCGGGCAAATCCACCCTGCTGCGGATCCTGGCTGGACTACTGGAGCCGACCTTGGGCAGCGCCCGCATCTTGAGCGACGGCAAGCCGGAAAAGATTGCCACCCAGCGAGCACGCATCGGTTACATGAGCCATGCCCCGATGCTCTATGACGAACTAACCGCCATGGAAAACCTGCGCTACTTCGCCGGTCTCTACCGTACCTGCTCCTGCCTTACGCCGGCGGAGGCGCTGCTTGCTGTGGGTCTCGATCCGACGCTGACGCGCCCGGTCGGCCAGTTCTCACAGGGTATGCGCCAGCGAACGTCCCTGGCGCGGGTGCTGTTACCCCAGCCCCAGCTGCTGCTGCTGGACGAGCCGTTCTCTAACATGGATGCGGCCAGCGCAGGCAAGATGATGGCCCTGCTGGGGCAGCTGCGCACCGCGAACCGCACCGTGGTTCTCACCACCCATCAGAGAGCGCTCGCCGAACCCTTGGCTGACTATTTTCTGACCATGGAGGCGGGACAGTTAATCTCCATGACGGAAGGGCCAGCCAACGTCCAGACGCAGCCGCTATGAAGACCAATGCCGCACGCATCCTCGAAGGACTGGGCATCGCCTACACGCTGCAAGAGTATGAAGTTGACCCCGAAGACCTGTCCGCCATCAACGTGGCGCGCAAGATCGGGCTGCCGGTCGAACAGGTGTTCAAGACCCTGCTCACGGTCACGGGGGCGGATCAATACGCCTTCGCTGTCATTCCGGGCGACGCGGAACTGGATTTCAAGAAGCTGGCCCGCGCAGCCGGCGCTCGCAAGGCGGAGATGGTCTCCCTTAAGGACGTGCAGCCGCTGACCGGCTATATCCGCGGTGGTGTCACGGTCTTCGGCGCAAAAAAGGATTTCCCGGTTTTCGCCGATGAAACCATCGAGCTCTTCGAATTCATTTCCGTCTCGGCCGGGCAGCGCGGTACGCAAATCCTGCTCGCGCCCCAGGACTACCTGCGTGCCGCCCACGGCAGGGTCGCTGCCCTGACTAAGGACCAGGCGCGCTCGTGAGTTATCTGCTGATTCATTTGGCCAAGGACCTGCGCCTGGAATGGCGATCGAAGGACGCGATCAATGGCATGCTTTTCTTTGCTTTGCTGGTAGTTGTGCTTTTCAGCCTGGCCTTTGATCCCACAGCGGCCCTCTCGCGGCAGATTGCCGGCGGGATTCTTTGCGTTGCGACTCTTTTCGCTTCAGTGACTGCGCTCAACCAGGCCTGGACCCGCGAACTCCGCCACCAGGTGCTCGACGCGCAGCGCATGACGCCGGCCCCTCCAGCATCCCTTTTTCTGGCCAAAGTGATTGCCAACTTTATCTTCGTGACCCTGGTGCAGATCGTTCTGGCGCCGCTGTTTGCCATCTTTTACAACCTCCATCCGCTCGGAGAAACGTGGCTACTGGTGCTGGTTCTGCCGTTGGGCACGTGGGCGCTGGTGGTGAACGGAACCTTTTTTGCCGCGCTCTCTTTGCGCACCCGGAATCGGGAGCTGCTGCTTCCATTGTTGCTCTTTCCCATCTTCATTCCGGCGCTGCTGGGCATGGTTGAGGCTACGACCGGAATCCTAACCGGCGAATCCGAACCCGCGCTCTGGATTAAGCTTCTCGCCGGCTACGACATTATCTTCACCACGGTGAGCTTGCTGTTGTTCTCGACCATCCTCAACGCAGAGTGAAGTGGGTTAAGCAATCTGCCTGAATTTCTGGTCCAACCTTCTGGGGTGTCGTCGAGAGCCTGGCGGATACACTCGAGACAAGGGTTGGTCCAGCAATCCACGGGAGGATTGAATGATTGAACCGGAGAAACTGCTTGGTTGCATCTATGACGCCTTCAACCGGAGAGACATCGATGCCGTACTGGCCGCGATGCACCCAGCGGTTGATTGGCCAAACGGATGGGAGGGAGGCCGTGTGGCCGGACGCGACGAGGTGCACTCCTACTGGACTCGCCAGTGGGCCGCAGTCGATCCCACGGTGGTCCCAATTGGCTTCGAACTCAGACGCGACGGCAAAATCGCCGTTCGCGTACAGCAAACAGTCAGAGATTTGGCAGGCAAGATACTAATCGACGGTGAGGTCGTACATGTCTACAGCTTTGAAGATGGATTGATCAAAGCGATGGACATCGAGAAGT
>DASRRN010000077.1:0-16427 GCA_035695685.1 Acidobacteriaceae bacterium
CGTCATCCTGAGAGGTTGTGACTTTTTTGATTTTTCTTATTTTTGGCACACCCAACCGGAATGTTTTTCAAAACTCCCACAAGACCGTCATCCTGAGCGAAGCGCCTCGCGGATCTATCCCCTAACAGAGGGTTTACAGCGCGTAGTCGAAGGACCCCGAGGACGCTCGTTGGCCGATGCTCTTCACAGCTTTCCGGCCACCAAAACAATGGGAGAAATTAAAAAAGTCACAGCCTCTGAGCGGAGCGCTTCACAGATTTATCGTGGGACACCGCGCTTTATGGCGCGGAGTCGAAGGACCCCGAGGATGCTTATCTTGCCTATGCCGTTCGGAGCTTTTCAACCACCCAAGCCCGCGTACAGGATGTTGCTGCGGTACCCACCTGGTGGTCACGGGTACATCTTTTCATGCGCTGTAATCATCTTCCATCCCCAGGTCTGTGCAAGGTCTTCTGAACTCGGGATTGATGGTGCGAATGAGGTTGAGCTTCTTTTCGCGCCGCCAGCCTTTGAGTTGTTTTTCCCGAGCGATGGCTTTGCGAATGTCTTCAAAGTAGAGCAGGCGCTTGCAGCCATAGGCCGCAGTGAAACCTTCCCACGTGCCCTCCTTATGTTGCATGACGCGCAGATACAGGTTGTTGGTGACGCCAATGTAAAGCGTGCCTGTATGGCTGCCGAGAATGTCGATGTAGCTGCCGGAAAGGGCAAGATGCTGGCAGTTCTTGTTCTCAGCCCCAGGGAAAGACCGTGGCGGGTCCGCCCGGTGCGGGCTTCGGTGGTTGAAAAGCTCCGAACGGCATAGGCAAGATAAGCATCCTCGGGGTCCTTCGACACCGCGCTCTCAAGCGCGGTGTCCCACGATAAATCTGTGAAGCGCTCCGCTCAGAGGCTGTGACTTTTTTAATTTCCCTTGTAGTCTGTGGCCGGAAAGCTCCGAAGAGCACCTGCCAACAAGCATCGCCGGGGTCCTTCGACTGCGCGCCATAAGCCGTCCATTATGCGATAGATCTGCGCGGCGCTTCGCTCAGGATGACGGCTTTGTGGGGGGGAAAAGCATCCGGTTAGCTACGCAGAAAACACGAAAAGATCGAAAAAGTCACAGGCTCTCAGGATGACGGTCTTGTGGGAGTTTTGAAAAACATTCCGGTTGGGTGTGCCAAAAATAAGAAAAATCAAAAAAGTCACAACCTCTCGGGGTGACAAAGGGGAGAGCGGTTGCTGGACAGAGAGCGTTTTTCATCACCTTGGGTGGGCCGCCGGCCCATGAGCCCTCCGGTCGAGATGACAAATCAGTTGTCGGTTAACCTGGGGTCTTCCCATGGAAAAAGTTACATTTCGTTGCAACAGATTTGTCATCTCGACCGGAGCGGAGCGATCTGCGGTTCGCATCTCGGGACCATCGAATTTATTGCCATCAAATCGCTTCTCCAGCCGCCCGCTTTCTGCCACGTATACTGGCCAAACATGCGGATCATCTCAACGGCCACTGCCTTTCCTCCCCATTACTTCTTACAGAACACCGTGTTGGAGGCACTCAAGGGCCAGTGGGAGCAGGGGCTGGAAAATGCAGCCGTACTGGAAAGGCTGCACTCCCGGACGGGCGTGGCAGGCAGATATTTCTCCCTCCCTTTAGAGCAATACCCCCCACTTGATACCTGGGGTAAAACCAACGACGTCTGGATCGAGACTGCGGAACGGCTGGGTGCGCATGCGATCGAATGCGTGCTCAGCAAAGCGGGCGTGGACCGAAAGCAAATCGGCGCCCTGTATTTCGTCTCCGTGACCGGAGTCTCCAGCCCCTCGGTGGATGCCCGGCTGGTCAACCGGATGGGGCTTTCCCCACACATCAAGCGCAACCCCATCTTTGGCCTGGGTTGCGTTGCCGGGGCCGCCGGACTGGCCCGCGCAGCGGATTACGTGCGTGCGTATCCCGATCAGATTGCGGTTCTCCTTTCCGTCGAGCTATGTTCTCTTACCTGGCAGCGAGATGACTTCAACGTAGCGAACCTGATTGCTACCGGCCTGTTCGGAGATGGCGCGGCGGCGGTTCTGGTGGCCGGTGACCAGGTCAAGCTGACAGGGCCCAGGATTCTCGGAAGCGCCTGCTCTTTCTATCCGGATACCCAGGATGTGATGGGCTGGAAGATCTCTGAGAAGGGGTTTCAGGTGGTGCTGTCACCGCACGTGCCGACGGTTGTACGCGAGAATCTGGGCCGCGATGTAGATGCCTTCCTAGCTCAGCATGCAATCACACGTGACCAGGTCGACTCCTGGATCATGCATCCCGGCGGTCCCAAGGTGCTGGAAGCCGTCGCGGATGCACTCGGCCTGCACAATGGCGAACTGGAGCTCTCCTGGGAGGCACTGCAGCGGGTAGGCAATCTATCCTCAGCGTCGGTGCTGGTGGTTCTGGATGAGGTCATGACCCATCGCCGGCCCAAGCCGGGATCGCGCAGTGTCCTGGCGGCCATGGGTCCCGGATTTTGCTCCGAAATGTTGTTGCTGGAGTGGTAAATGGAGCGCGCAGGGTGATCCGTTGTGACGCACTCATCGTCGGCGGCGGTCCTGCTGGCCTGGCAGCTGCAATTGCCCTGCGGCAAAAAGGATTGGACGTTCTGGTCGCCGATGCGCTTCGGCCGCCCATCGACAAGGCTTGCGGTGAGGGCCTGATGCCGGATGCGCGAAGAGATCTGGCCGCACTCGGTATCCAGGTCACCCATGGCGCTTCTTTTGACGGCATCGCTTTCCTTTCCGGGCATCACCGGGTAGGAGCTCATTTCGAGCGCGGGAGCGGCATCGGCATCCGCCGCTTGCAGCTTCATTCGTTACTGGTTGCGCGCTGTCAGGAACTGGGTGTGCGACTCGCCTGGGGCAGCCGCATACGCGTAGCTTCTAAGCAACCCCTTAGCCTCGGTGGCGAACCTTGCATTTATCAGTACGCGATCGGTGCGGACGGCCAGTCCTCTCGCGTGCGCCAGGCGATCGGCCTAGGCCAGGGGAAGATTTGGAGCCGCCGTTTCGGGACCCGATGTCATTACCGGGTGAAACCGTGGTCCCGCATGGTGGAGGTGTACTGGGGCGATCTGGGCCAGGCCTACATCACCCCCGTCGGCGCGGAAGAAGTCTGTGTCGCCACCGTCGCCCGCGACCCCGCCACCAGAATGGAAGCGGTCCTCGCCGGCCTGCCGGCGCTGCGGGCGCGTCTTGAGGGTGCAAACGAGCTGAGCCGGGTGCGAGGAGCGCTCACCACTACCCGCAAGCTCCGCCGCGTTACCGCCGGCAATGTGGCCCTGGTAGGCGACGCTTCCGGCTCCGCCGACGCCGTCACCGGTGAAGGCATTGGGTTGTCCTTCCGCCAAGCCCTGCTGCTAGGCCAAGCCATCGCGATCGAAAAGCTGGACGTCTATGAGGCGGGCCATCCTGTGATTCAGCGGATGCCGCATCTTATGTCTAGAGTCATGCTCCGCATGGATGCGTGGCCCTGGATGCGGGAGCGGGCCATGAGTGTACTCTCAGGCCAGCCACAACTCTTCGCCCACTTGCTCGCAGTCCACCTTGGCGAGCGGTCTGTCGGAGATTTCCTGCTTCGGGACGCGCCTGCGATGGGCTTGCGGCTTCTGGCATAAGGGCGAGGTACCTTGAGAAAAATACGCAAGTCCAGCATCATCGCAGCTTTTGTCATCGTCAGTTCCCAACTGGCACAGGCGCAAAACAAGGAGCTGAAAATCCAGCTCGACCCGGCGCAGACTGAAATTCACTGGAAGCTCAACGGTGGTCTGCACACCACCCATGGCACCTTCAAACTGAAGAGCGGAGAGTTCCTTTTCAACCCTGCTACCGGTTTGGCCGAGGGAGAAATTCTGGTGGACGCGACCACCGGCGAAAGTGGAAACGCGACCCGCGACAAACGAATGCAGGACGAGGTGCTAGAGAGCAATCGCTACCCGGCGATCTTTTTCCATCCGACCAGAATCAAAGGGGCGTTCAAAACTCAGGAAGGCACCCAGGAACTGAAGGGGGAAGGCACCTTCAACATTCACGGGGTGGACCATCCCCTGGATTTGCCGCTCAAAGTGCAAGCGAGCGAGGGCGCCGTCATGGCAACGACGCGATTTACCGTGCCCTATGTGAATTGGGGAATGAAGAATCCAAGTAGATTTCTGCTCAAGGTAAGCAAGCAGGTCGAAATCGAAGTGATTGCGAAGGGCACAATCAAACAACTGGAGTGACGACGCGACGGGGCGAACCATCGCACCCAAAGAATCCAGGCTGTTGACGCTTCTACATGTAGAACGTCTTGATCGCGTCCCAGGCGTAAATGCCAATGATCGCGGCGGTCAAAATACTTGTGACGCCCGTAAAAACCCGTAGAAACGGCTGAAGGGTATTCAGCTTGCGGATAATCGCGTCGTTTTCCTTATGCTGCCGATCGGAAATATCATCTAGAAACAACTGATCGTCTTCATAGCGGGTGATGGTTCCGCGGTAAAGCAGCAGACCCAGCAGGCAAACCGCAAATACCGCCCAAACTATCCACAGAGTAGGAACTACGTGCATACTTGCCTCCCGGGGGATTCCCCTAGAAGTCCCAGATACCGAGCGGGTCCGAAAGTAGCCGGGCTCGGAGGGTAGGAGGGGCTTACGGCTTAGAAATATAGTCCTGTAGAGACTCGATTGCCCACAATTTTCTCATTTACCGGGCAGGTTCCCGGCAACTCGTTGGGGCTGAGGGCGCTCTCAGATTGTGAGCAATACGAGGAGCACGAAAATGAACGGCAAGAGGCAACGATGTGTTTTGGCGATAGCGACAGTCGTAGCGGCGGCGTTTCTGGCCGCCTGCAACCCACCCGCCTCGGACCAGCACCTGCAGGAACAGGCTGCCAAGGCGACCGAGCAGGCGAAACAGGGCTCGAAAGAGGCCCTTGCCGACGCCCGGGTGGCCGCAAAGAATGCCGAACAGGCTGCAAATGATGTCGCTGCGGGGGTTAAGCAGGGCCTGCATAGTGACAGCGCGCCCGGCGGAAGCAGTCGCCTTGACCTGAATACCGCATCCCAGGCTGATCTGGCATCGCTTCAGGGAATTTCAGTGGGGAAAGCCAGGCAGATCATCGCCCATCGGCCTTACACCTCCTCCCACGACTTGGTCAGGGATGGCCTGCTCACGGAGCGGCAGTTCGACGAAATCGCTCCTAAAGTTACCGTGCACTAGGGTTGAGTCGAGGGAGTCGCAACCGCATCTAACAAGAGTGGGATTCTGCCTTTACTCACCCCGCATCCGGGACTAAACTACTAACTATAGGCAACAAACGGAGATAAACAGATGTCAAGCGTCGCCGAACCGGTAACAAACCTCAATCCCGTATCTATGCCCCTGACGTTGTCACCGCAGGCGGTTGCGAAGGTACACGAAATCATGGCTACTCAGGATCCGTTGCCTGCAGGCCTGCGCATTGGCGTGGTCGGCGGTGGTTGCTCCGGATTTCAGTATTCCATGTCATTTGAGAACCAGGCGGGCATGATGGACAAGGTCTTCAAGTTCGACGATCTGAAGGTCTTTGTCGATGCCACCTCGTTGATGTACCTCAATGGCTGCGTGGTCGATTACGTTGAGACTCTGGAGGCGGCCGGGTTCAAGTTCGACAACCCGGCGGTCAAGAGCACCTGCGGGTGCGGCTCCTCCTTTAACGTCTAACTCTTCGCTCAGTCTTGCCGAAGGGCTCCGCCATGCTGCGGAGCCCTTTTTGCTTTTTGGCCACAATATTTTCCTTCCCATTCCGTCTTCACTCTAGAAACTCGATGTCGAGCTTGGACCAGTTAACCGCGGAACAGGACCAGTCGATCGCGCAGGCGATGGAACGCGATGGTGGACGTCTGCGTAACTACATCCGCAAACATGTGGTCGATCTGGAGGCTGCGGAAGACATCCTGCAGGAGGTCTTTGTTGAACTGGTTGAGGCCTATAGGCTGGTTAAGCCAATCGAACAGGTAAGCGGCTGGCTGTTCCGGGTCGCAAAGAATCGCATCATCGATCGCTTTCGTGGCCGCAAGCTCGAGTCGCTGAGCCAGGCTAAGTATGGCGAAGATGACGATGTCGCCGTCTCGCTCGAAGATCTGTTGCCCTCGCCAGATAACGGCCCCGAGGCGGCCTATGCGCGGAACGTGCTGCTGGACGAAATTGACGAAGCACTGGAAGAGATGCCACCGGAGCAACGATCCGTCTTTATTGCTCATGAATGGGAAGGGTACAGCTTCAAGGAGCTGTCCGCCGAAACCGGCCTGAGCGTCAACACGTTATTGTCGCGCAAGCATTATGCCGTGCTGCATCTGCGCAGCAGGTTGCAATCGATCTATGAGGAGTTTGTGAAGAAATGAGGCAGAGAATGAGAAAGAAATGGTTATACAAGGCGCCGGGGATCCTCCTAATCGTAATCGCGGCGGTTGCCGTATTTGGTTTCGTCGTGCAACATCTGTGGAACTGGCTCATACCCGCAATTGTCGGATGGCATGCCATTAACTTCTGGCAGGCGGTCGGCATCCTGCTGCTGAGCAAAATTCTCTTCGGCGGCTTTCGCGGAAGAGGCGGTATGCACTGGAGGCACCGTATGGGAGAGCGATGGGAAAAGATGTCTCCCGAAGAAAGAGAAAAATTCACCCGGGCTATGCGAGGCCGCTGTGGCTATCGCGACTTTCAACCCGAAGAACAGAAGGTCTGAGGTATGTGATGAACCTGGAAGCCCCCGCAATTAGCCAGAAAATCGTCGACGAGTTGGAGAGGGAAAATGCCCGGCTGCAGAGGCTGGTTGCTGAACTGTTGGCCAGAAACCAGCAGCTACGGCAGGCGCTGGAGTCGGCAACCCGTGTGGGAAGTGTTGTCGCCGACGTGAGATAGTTGCTATTCTGGGACTCCTTTGAGAACCCCACATCGCGCTCTATCTGTGATTGCCTTGATCGCCGCTGCGTCATTAGCGCAGGCCCAGGCGACGCCCCAGGAAAAGCTGCCCATCTGGGCTTATCCCGATCATTTTTCGCAAGGCCCCTCGTCCAGCGCCAACCGCACCGAGGTGGAACATCTTCCCGGTAGCAAAGCAAGCTATACCAGGAGCGAAATCAACGATATTTTTGTCGTACCGGATTGGTACCCGGACATCCATCCGCCGATGCCCGAAATTGTCGCCCACGGGCGCAAGCCGGATGTATATTCATGCGGCCACTGCCACCTGCCGAACGGCCAGGGTCGTCCGGAGAATGCAAGCGTCGCCGGGCTTTCCGCGGAGTACATCACTCAGCAGATGGCGGATTTCAAGAGTGGGGCGCGTAAGGGTTCTGACCCCGAGATGCTCTCCGTCACCAACATGATGAAGCTGTCCAAGTCGATCAGCGACGAGGACGTCAAAGCGGCTGCGGCCTATTTTTCTTCCTTCAAACTGAAGCCTTGGATTCGCGTGGTTGAAGTGGAGCAAGTGCCCAAGACCAAGCCGGCCGGCGGCATGATGGTGGTGGTCGATGGCGGAGGAAACGAGCCGATCGGTGATCGAGTGATCGAGGTTTCAGAAAGCCTGGAGCGGACAGAGCTGCGTGATCCCACGTCGGGCTTCATTGCTTATGTTCCCAAGGGAAGCCTGGCTAAGGGGAAAGACCTGATCACCACCGGCGGTAACGGAAAGACCATGGCATGCGCCATGTGTCACGGTCCGGACCTGAAGGGAACGGGAAACATTCCCTCGATTGCCGGGCGATCACCCAGCCAGATGACGCGGCAGATTATCGATTTCCAGAGGGGCACCCGGAACGGCTCAATGGCCCCCATGATGAAAGGTGTTGTCTCTAAGCTGGCCATCGAGGACATCGTAGCCATCACCGGTTATCTGGCCTCGCAAGCGCCCTGATTAGAAGTTCGATGGCGGTAGGGTAAACCGGTCACGATATCCATATGTACAAGTAGTCGCTATCGCTCGATGTGGCGACATTCAATCCTTTTTCTCGGGTTGCACGATTGAGAGCAGACCGGATGTTCTCCTTTGTGTCGGGCAGCTCGGCCAGAGGAACCTTTAACGCTCTCCCCGCCTCCAGTTGACTGATGTCATTGAGCAGTTGAGAGACGACCTCCTTATGCTTGCCGTTCCTTCCGGTCGGAACGTCGGCCTGGGGCATGGATTGAAAGTTCATTGTGGCGATCTTGGGCGTTTCCCTTTTTTCCATACCTTCCTCCCCTAAAGCAGTCATATCGTATCGCTAACCTAACCTAACGATGCGATAACCTAACATATTCGCGCCGGAGGTGACAAGTGGGTCTCGCGTCAAACTGTCGATAACCTCTAACTAACACATACATAAAGATTTAGACCCAAATTGAAGCAATACTGCTAAGGTGATCACAGGGGTATGTCTCTATGCCGGCGCTCAATTTTGAAACGGTCTCATTAGACGAAATAACACAAAATGGGTTAACCGCCGAACCGAGTCCTCATCGTCCAGTGATCCTTGTGGTAGACGATGAGCGCGTGATCGCGGATACGCTTGCCGCAATCCTCGCGCGTCGAGGTTTCGCGGCTATGCAAGCCTATGATGCAGAGAGTGCCCTTGACCTTAGTCGCGTCATCCCTCCGGAGTTGCTGCTGAGCGACGTCCTGTTACCGGGGAAGAGCGGTATTGAGTTGGCGATCGCAATGAAAGACGCTGTACCGGATTGCAGGGTATTGTTGTTTTCCGGACAAGATACCACCGTTGATCTACTTGCCGCGGCCCGCGACGCGGGGCATGACATTACTGTGCTAGCTAAGCCCGTGCATCCAGTGGATCTCTTGGCGAACATTCGCGAATTGGATGCGAAATTTCGATGTGAACCGCCGCCAGAGCTCAAAGCTCGACCTCCGAGATTCGCCTGAAGGAACCCATGCAACATAGCTTTATCGTTCCGAGATGTGATCGGAATGGAAATAGCCTGTGATTGTTAGGAGGATATGATGCAGAGCCGCACAGAAGACAATCGAGAGGCAAAGGGTGCTCCAAGTTCGCTGGCGCCTCACATGCATGCCGTCCAATTCTATTTGGACGATGCATTCCTGGTAGAGTCCATCAGCCAATTCATCGGAACATCGCTTCTGGCAGGGAGTGCCGCGATCGTGATCGCGACCAAGGCTCACGGAGATGGAATCGCGCGACAACTAAGAGAACGGGGAATAGATTTGGCGGGAGCTCTGGAACAGGGTCGATATGTGGTTCTCGACTTGGACGAGACGCTTTCCCGATTACTGGTGGACGGGTGGCCCAACGAGACCCGTTTTGTAACGCTGATGGGCGAAGTCATTGAGCGCGCCAAGACCTGCAGTGGAGAGAAGTGCAGTGACGTTGCAATCTTCGGGGAGATGGTGTCACTCCTGTGGTCACACGGGAAATGCGATGCAGCCATCCGCCTCGAACAATTGTGGAACGTTCTCGCCAAGACCCATGCCTTCTCTCTGCGTTGCGCCTATCCCATGACCGGATTTGGCCGCCATGAACACCATGAACCGTTTGTAAGGATCTGTACGGAGCACAGCGATGTGATTCCAGAGGAGAACTATCTCGCCACAGCTACTGATCACGAGCGGAATCGGGTCATCGCTGAATTGCAGCAGCGAGCACAGGCACTCGAATCCGAAATTGCGGAACGCAGAAAAGCTGAACGGCTGCTTCAGCGGCGCGAAACGCAATTATGGGACTTTCTCGAGAGCGCAGTCGTTGCGATGCATTGGGTAGCAGCGGACGGGACGATTTCGTGGGCCAACGGGGCAGAACTGAAGCTTCTCGGCTATGACCGCGACGAATATATTGGTCACTCAATCAGCGAATTCCATGCTGATCTACCTGTCATTCAAGACATCCTGCAACGTTTGGGCCGCCATGAAGAATTACACGGCTATGAGGCGCGGCTGAAGTGCAAGGATGGATCAATTCGTGAAGTGCGGATTCACTCGAACGTGTTCGTCGAGGAGGGTAAATTTGTCCACACCCGTTGCTTCACGATCGATGTCACAGGTCAGAAACGCGCGAATGAATCGCGACTCCGGTTGGCGGCGATCGTTGAGTCGTCAGAGGACGCCATCATTAGCAAAAACCTGGATGGAATTGTGACCAGCTGGAATTCCAGTGCAGAAAAGATGTTTGGCTACAGGGCTGAGGAAATTATCGGTCAGCCGATCACACGGATTATTCCTCCTGAACTGCAGCAGGAGGAACATCGCATTCTTGCGACCCTGAGACGGGGCGAGCGCATAGAGCATTTTGAGACCCAACGAATCACCAAGGCGGGGGAACGGCTCGATGTTTCCTTAACCGTCTCGCCTATCAAGGACGACGACGGTCACATCATCGGGGCCGCGAAGATGGCCCGCGATTTAAGTCAACGGAAGAGAATGGAGGAGGCTCTCCGGACCACCGAAAAGATTGCCGCAGTGGGCCGCCTCGCAGCCAGCGTCGCGCACGAGATCAACAATCCGCTTGAAGCAATCATCAATCTTATTTATCTCGCGAAGAATCACGACACAGCTTCCGACATCGTACGTGGATATCTTGCGGACGCAGAAGAAGAGTTGATTCGTGTCGCACTTCTGACGAAACAGACGTTGGGCTTTTACCGGGAGCAGAAGGGTGCTACCCGAACCCAGGTTGGTATCCATTTAAGACAACTACTTGCGACTTTCTCGTCTAAGACGAAGAATAAGGAAATCGATATCCAGCTAGAAATAGAGCAAGACCCTGAACTGGTCGCTATTCCTGGCGAGATCCGACAGTTATTGGCGAATATTCTTAACAACGCGATCGATGCCGTGGATTACGGCGGCGTGATCCGCATACGCATCTCGGCTGGCCGCCGATGGGATCGGCAAACGCCGGGAGTGCAAATTACATTCGTTGACTCCGGTCCCGGCATCGCCCTTCCTAATCGGGCCAAGGTTTTCGAGCCCTTCTACACGACCAAACCAGCCGTGGGAACAGGGCTGGGCCTTTGGATATGCAAGGGCATCGTTGACAGACATGCGGGCAAGATTCAGATTCGCAGCAATACGACACCCGGTCGAAGTTGGACCGCCGTCTCAGTGTTCTTGCCTGCTGAGGCGCCTTTCGGCAATTTGTCAGATGGATCGGCGCAGGCGATCCCTGGTCCAACAGTTGACGATTTCAATCTAGTCCGCAGGGAGTCCTGGGTAGGATTGAAAGCATGATCCAGTCCCGCAGGAGTCTGCGTCATAGCAAAGGAAGCCGTGCCTTTCTGTGTAGCCGATAAAGCACGCAACCCACGATGGCCTGAACATCCGCACTACAGCTTAGCCGGAAACTCCGCCGGTCCCGTCCGCGGCTTCTTACGTCCCAAAGACTCGAGGAGCGACTTCAGAATGACATAAAGCACCGGGATGAACACCAGGTTCAGGAGGGTCGAAACCAACATCCCGCCAACTACCGTGGTGCCTACAGAACGCCGCCCCAGGGCGCCGGCGCCGGTGGCGAAATAAAGCGGCAGCACGCCGAGAATAAACGCAAACGAGGTCATCAAAATCGGCCGCAGTCGCAGCTCGGCGGCTTCAATCGCGGATTCCAGGATAGATTTCCCCTGTCCGCGGATCTGCTCGGCGAATTCCACGATCAAAATGGAATTCTTAGCCGAAAGCCCGATCAGCATGACCAACCCAATCTGACAATACACATCGTTCGACAAACCGCGCAGGGTCACCAATCCCAACGCTCCCAACACCGCCATGGGTACAGCCAGCAGGATGATGAACGGAAGTGCAAAGCTTTCATACTGCGCCGAGAGCGTGAGGTAAACCACCAGGATCCCGAGCCCAAAGATGAGCAGTGCCTTGCCGCCGGCTTCAATTTCCTCCAGCGACAGGCCGGTCCAGGAGTAGGTCATACCCTGGATCATGTTCTTCTTGGCCAAAGCCTCCATGTTAGCCAGGCCTTCTCCTGTGCTGTAACCCGGTGCAGCAGAACCATCAATCTCCGCTGACCGGAAGAGATTGTAATGACTGATCACCTGCGGGCCCGATTGTTGCGCGATCGTCACCAGGTTGTCGAGCGTCACCATTTGCCCGGAGTCGGATCGCACATAGAACTTGCGCAGATCCCCCGGGGTCATCCGAGCAGACTGTCTGGCTTGCACGTAAACTCGATAGGACCGGTTGTTGTAATTGAAATCGTTGACGTAAGCCGATCCCATGTACACGCTCAATGCGGAACTGATCTGACTAAGAGGGACCCCCAGGGCTTTCGCCTTCACCCGGTCGATCGTAATTAGCAATTGAGGATCGCTCGCCGTGTAGCTGGTGTACAGACCAACCAGTTTGTGGTCCTGGCGGCTGGCCCCAATAATCTGGTGGGCGATGTGGTCAAGATCCTGCAGCGTATTGCGGCCCAGGTCCTGCAACTCGAAAGTGAATCCGCCAAAGTTACCCAGGCCCTGAATGGCTGGCGGTTGGAAGATAGCCACCAGACCACCTGGCACACCGAAAAGCTTGGGGGAAAGCGTTGCGTAGATATCCGCAGCCGAATGCCCGGGACCCCTTTTCTTGCGTAGGTCGACCGACTTGAGCGGAACAAAGATAAGACCGTAGTTCGAGGAACTGCCCCCGCTGAGACTGAACCCCATGACGGCAAAGGTGCCATAGACATCATCGTTCTTGCGGATGATGTCGACCGCCTTTTGCGCAACGTCGGAGGTGTAGGTGAGCGAAGCCCCAGGCGGTGTCTGCACAATACAGAGGAGGTAATTCTGGTCCTCCGTCGGTAGGAAGGCGGTCGGTGTGTGGGTATAAAGATAAACCGTGCCGGCCAGGCCGGCGATAAAGAACAGCACGACAACGTAGCGCAACCGCAACACCTGGCGGATGGCTTTGCCGTAGAAAACTGTGCTGGATACAATCGCGCGGTCGATCAACCCTAACAGACCGCGTTTGTGTTTCTCGCCGCGCAGAAAGATCGCCGCCAGCGCGGGTGACAAGGTCAGCGCATTGAAGGCCGAGATCGCGATGGAGAAAGCGATGGTCAGGGAAAACTGTTTGTAAAGAATGCCGGTAGTGCCGGGAAAGAAGGAAACCGGCACGAAGACGGAGATGAGCACCAGCGAAGTAGCGATGACCGCGCTCGTAACTTCAGCCATCGCCACCGAGGTAGCGGAGTGCGGGTCGGAATGGTCCTCGTTGATATGGCGCTGCACGTTCTCGATCACCACAATGGCATCGTCCACCACCAGCCCGGTCGCTAGCGTGATACCGAACATGGTCAGCGAATTGATAGAGAACCCAAAAATCTTGATGAAAGCAAACGTCCCGACCAGCGACACCGGGATGGTGATTGCGGGGATGATGGTCGCACGCCAGTCGAGCAGAAAGAGGAAGATCACCACAATGACGATGATGATCGCCTCGCCCAGAGTACCCACCACCTCACGGATGGAATCGCCAATGACGGTTGTGGTGTCGAAAGGAATTTCGTACTTCATCCCTGGGGGAAACGACTTGGCCAGCTCGTCCAATGCCGCCTTGGCTGCGCGGTCGACCGCAAGCGCATTCGCATTGCTAAGCTGCTGTACGCCCACACCGATAGCGTCGGCGCCGTTGTAGTTGAGATCGGTGGAGTAAGATTCGGCGCCCAACTCTGCGTAGCCAACGTCTTTCAGCTGCACGATGCCGCCAGGGCTATTTTTGATAATGATGTTGTCAAACTCTGCCGGCTCGGAAAGCCTCCCGATCACACGCACCGGGATCTGGTAAGTCTGCTTCTTATCCGAAGGTGGCTGGCCCACCTGGCCGGCGGGAATCTCGACGTTCTGCTCTGCCAGCGCATTGGTCACATCGGCGCTGGTCAAGCCGCGAGCAGCCAGGCGTGCCGGATCGAGCCATAGACGCATGGCATATCGGCGTTCGCCGAAGATCACAACGTCGCCCACGCCGGGGATACGCTTGAGGGCGTCCTTTACATAAACGTCGAGGTAGTTGCTGATAAAGAGATCGGAGTAGCGCCCATCCGGAGAGTAGAAAGCAGCCGCGAATACGAAGTTGGAGTTCGCCTTGCTAATCGTGATGCCGGTGTTATTCACTACCTGCGGCAACCGGCCGGTCGCTGCCGAGACGCGATTCTGTACGTCGACTGCGGCGATATCGAGACTGTAACCCGTTTGAAAGGTGGTAGTAATGGCGCTGGTTCCGTCATTGGAACTGGTGGAGGAGATGTAGTGCATGCCCTGCACACCATTGATCTGCTGTTCCAGGGGGATGGTCACCGCGGATTCGACCGTCTGTGAGTTTGCGCCTACGTAGTTGCTGGTCACCAGAACGACCGGCGGCGCCAACGTCGGATACAAGGAGATGGGCAGCGTCGGAATGCAGACGGCCCCGGCAAGGACGATCAATAGAGCGCAGACAGTTGCGAACACCGGCCGGCGGATAAAAAAATCAACCACGAGAACGCTCCCTTTGGTGTGCGCCGCCTCAGACCGTTTTCACAACACGAGGCCTGGTCGATATTGCGACGAGTGGTTTTCCTTGAGAGAAAACTACGTAAAAATTTCAGCTTACCTATACAACCATTGTGAAAACTGGTCTAGCCGGCATAATCTGGATCGCGCGGCGCAGCGGCTTATGAAGCTCAGAGACTGTTACTGGATGTCTAGCCCAACGGCTGTACTGGGGCGCCATCGATCAGGAACTGCGTCCCAGACACAATGACCTTTTCTCCATTTTGCAGCCCGCTCAGAACCGCGTAGTCGTTACCCACCGTGTCACCGACAGTGATGGGTCGCTGCTTGGCAAAGTATTTGCCACCCTGGTTTGTAGCGACGTAAACGAAGGTCTGTCCACCAAGGCGGGTTACCGCCAGCACCGGCACGACCGGGATAGACGACGTTGTCCAGACCACCCGTGCCTTGATTTGCTGCAGGTTCCGCAGCTTGCCCAGGTCCGCATGCACCGGAGCTTTAGCGAGAATCCCTTGTAGTCCGTTGTCTACCTGGGGAGAAATGAAGTCTATCGCCGTGTGCTCCAGAACATTCTCCTGGTTATCGAGAATCACCACCGGCAGGCCTTTGCGGATCTGCGTGACCCGTTCCGTCGGAATATAGATGTAGGCTTCGAGGTCGCGATTTTCGTCGACAGTGGTCAGTATGGTGGTAGGTGAGACATAATCGCCCAGGTGCGGGGGCACATCGCCGACGATGCCGTCGAAGGGGGCGGTGATGTGGTAATAGCCCAGCTGTTTCCGCTGGCTCTGCGTAGTGGCTACCGTGGACTCATAATCGGCCTGGGAGTTTTTGTAGGCCTGTTCCGCCTGGTCGAAAGCGTCGCGGCTGGTGACGCCCTGGTCGAAGAGCTTGCGTTGCCGCTCCACTTCAATCTGGTTGTACTGAAATACGGCCAGCTTTTGCTGTTCCGTGGCCTTGGAGGAAGAGACCGTCGCTTCCTGCTTGGCTGGATCGATCTCCATCATGATCTGACCGGCCTTCACCCGGTCTCCGGAATGGACATAAATCCGAACCAGGTTACCGTCCACCTGGGGATTGATGGTCGCTGAGCGCCGCGACTTGATGGTCGAGACATATTCATCGTATTGCGGAACTGGCGCGGCCGCGATGGTCTGCGTTTGTACCGGCATCGCTTGTGGCGCCGTTTGCGGCGGAGCCGACTTGGCGCATGCTGTGAGCGCCAGCATGGCGAGGGACAGACATGGTGCGATCCAAACGGGTAGCCTTCTCAAAACGAAATCCTCTAACGCAAAGAATGCTGCAGAACGCTCGCGTACCTTTGTCTGCAGTTTGACAGACGGCTTTTTTTACTGCTCCTGACCGGAGATCAGGAGGCCTCTACTCTGACAGTGACACTTGGATGTGATTGCAGCGACGGTTGCTTCACAAATTTTAATGCGTTGGCGCAAAGGTGCTTCATTCCAAAAGGCTGCTTCAATCTATGACCAGGATGATTTTTCCGGAATGATGGCCCGACTCCATCTTCCGGTGGGCCTCGGCGGCCTGCTCCAGGGGGAAAGTGGAATCGACAACCGGGTGAATCTGTCCGTTAGCGAACAGTGGCCATACTTGCTGCTCCACACCCCTCGCCAACGCCGACTTTTCCTCGACCGTCCGCGGGCGAAGGGTCGAACCGGTAACCAACAGCCGCTTCATCATAATAGAGCGCAGATCCATCGTGACTTTGGCGCCGTGGGTGGTGGCAATGTGCACCAGCCGGCCCCCGGTGGCGAGCAGATCGATGTGCTTGGGGAAGTAGTCCCCGCCGATCATGTCGAGGATGGCATCGATACCGTGGGGTTGGGCCCACTGGGCCAGCTCCGCGCCCCAGTCGCCCCTATAGTTGATGGCGAGGTCGGCCCCGAGGCCCAGGCAAAAGCTGCATTTCTCCTCCGAGCCGGCAGTGGTCGCGACTTTGGCGCCAAAGGCG
>DASRRN010000078.1:0-2813 GCA_035695685.1 Acidobacteriaceae bacterium
CGTCCCTAATCAGGATCCGCATCTGCTGGATGTTGGGCTGGCCCTCCACATCTGGCACGCCGTCGATGTCGTACTTCTCGTCAAACCATGCCGGCGCATTCGCCATCTGCTTGGTCTGGATCGAGTAGCCGAACGTAACCAAGTCATTAACAGTAGTGTTGATCGTCATCACGTGACGCCCGCGAATAGTAAACAGCTTGCCGGGTCGATTCGGATCGCTCGGTTTGATCGTCACCACATCGAACTTCGGATTGGCATCCGCTGCCATCGGCTTGGGCGGTTCGGGAATCGGCCACGCCGCATCCTCCGTCGTTCGATCAAGGTTGAGCGCCAGCGGATTCGGTCCTTGTGTCCAGTTCCCCGTGATCGTTTTTCCGTCAGGGCTCATTTTGCCCTCGTACTTGCCCCCAATCCTGTCGATTGAATATGTCAGCACTCCGCCATCAAAGGTTGCCTTGTTCGCCACCAGGGGTGGACCTGCCTGATCGATGCTGTAGTCCACCACCTTCAGGTTGCCCTTGTCGTCCTTGCTGATCTTGTTCTCAATACGCAGATCCCGATTCGCCTGTGGAATGTGCAGCGTCCCCTGCCAGATCCCGACAATGTCCGTCGCCGAAGCGGGCGTCGCGGAGCTCTGTCCGGCCGGCGCCGGGGCTGGTGCGGCCTGCGCATTCGCAACCGGCCCGATAGACATCATTAACAGAGCTGTAACGATTGCGGCCTCCACAAACCGGAGCTCATGCAGCGGCTTGCCGGCAAAACCCACATTGCACCTTGCCCGTTCGCTTCCCATGTCGAAGAATCCTTTTCTGCGCCCCTACCGATGATCGCGAAGGACGCCAACCGCCGCTGTCTCCCATTTTGGGAAAGAATACACCGGCAATACGTACACTGCCAGATGATCAAAATAATCTGCGCAGCCCTGGGTTTTCGCGGATCGAGGCCGAAAACTTGGCGCAGTTCTTTGATTCCCATGCAGCCACTTTTTCGATGAGGACAATGCGAGTTTATATTTAGAGGCCCATGTCGCGCCGTGTTCCGGTCGGGTCGTGGCCGATCCGGACATTACACCCGTTTTTGGGGTAACTTCCGGGTGGGCGGTGAACCGTTCGGAACAGGTTAATGAGTGAATCGGCGATTGGCATTCGTTGAGAGAATTGGTCTCATGTCCCGAGGTCTGACTGGCTCAATGCCCTTGTGAGTCGAATGAGTCCCTGCCGTATCGCAAGCTCGTCAAATCCGCCAAAGCCGAGGAGCAACGCATTCGGATCAGGACGTCTCAGAGTGCATCGATCGACGGCGAGAACCTCAACACCCTGGGCCGCCGCCAGCTTTTCCGCCCGTCGTGAACTCATTCCATTCTTGAGGTACCCGATCGTGTAGAGGCCTGCCCTGACCTTAGAGATCTCAAGCAACCCACCCAGATGTTGCTTGGCTCCTTCCATGAGTGTTGAGAGGCGCTCCGCATACAGATTCCGCATCCTCCGCAGATGACGCGCCAAATGCCCATCGACGATGAAGTCGCAGAGCACGGCCTGGTCAAAGGATGAATTCCGGAAATCGGTTCGGTAACGGAAACTCAGGAAGAAATCTATTAACGGCGCAGGCAATACCACGTAGCCCACGCGTAAGGCTGGGAATAGCGTCTTGCTGAAGGATCCGATGAAGATAACGCTTGAGTGATTGTCGAGACTTTGCAGGGCAGGCACAGGCGGTCCCTCAAATCTATACTCGCTGTCATAGTCGTCTTCAATAACAAAAGCGCCGGCGCGTGAGGCCCAGCTAAGAAGGGCCATCCGCCGCTCCAGCGACATCGTTACCCCAAGCGGGAATTGGTGAGCCGGCGTTACATACGCGCCCTTCGCATCCGGACAGATCTTAATTCCGGCGGAAATAGACAGCCCTTCATCATTCACTGGTACAGCAATAATCCTGGCTCCGACATTGTCGAACGCGATTCTGGATCCGAAATATCCAGGATCTTCCATCCATATCGGATCGCTCTTTTTCAAGAGCAGCCGTGCCAACAGGTCGAGCGCCTGTTGTATTCCGGAAACGAGGACGATTTGTTCCGCAGTGCATCGCACCCCGCGGGACGTGCGCAAATACTCGGCGATTGCATCGCGCAATGGCCGATACCCGCGCCGATCAGCCTCTTTCTTTAACCATGACCTGAAATTACGTGCTCGGTCTGCGGCAATACGTCCCCAAACCTCGGACGGGAATTCGTTGATGGCTGGAACCCCGATCCGAAAGGGGCGGATCCCGTCAACAAAAGCCAGGTCGATCCAGGGTTGCGGCCGTTTATATGTCGAAATGACGCGACGAATGTATGCCGGTGTGGCGGTTGCCTGGCGGGCCGGACGAGGCGCCTCTACACGATTGACCCACGTACCGAATCCGACACGGGAGGTGATATACCCCTCGGCTTGTAAACGCTCCAGAACGCTGACGACTGTACCCCGGGAGAGTTCATACTGGCTGGCAAAATCTCTGGATGCTGGCAGTCTGGCGCCCGGCGCGAGCCGACCTTCCAGAATGGCAGAGCGCAGTTCGCCATACAACCAATTGGTCAGGGTCTGATGGCGCGACCGGCTTTTGAGAGTGAGTTCGAACGAGCTAACGGCTTTGGGCATTTCTAATGGTCCAATAGATTTTACGAAAATGGCTCTGTTCGATGTACCACTGCGGCCATACTATCAGTTCTGAAGTCGAGAACGCATATATCGTCATTGGGTTCTGGCTCTCGCTAAGCGACTCATGGGAGATCAACAGATGAAAGTTGGAGTTTGGTTCTATGGCTTGGGCACTGC
>DASRRN010000079.1:0-12745 GCA_035695685.1 Acidobacteriaceae bacterium
TTCGCCGCCGTCCTGGCCCATGCCCAGGACTACACCTCGATCGTGGTCTTTGGCGACTCCCTCTCAGATACCGGCAACGTCGCGCACCTGACGCAAGACAAGTACGGAGTGCGGATTCCGGGCCCCGTGGCCGACTACACCGATGGGCGCTTTACTGACGGCGACGACACCCTACCGGCTGCGAGGAAATACTTCGGAGTATGGATAGAGCAACTGGCGGCGACGCTGCCATCGAAGCCAATTATCACGAGTTCCCTTGACGGGGGCACCAACTACGCCTACGGCTTCGCCCTCACCGGCAGTGGTACTACGTTGCTGACCCTGACCCCCACGCTCTCGGTCAGTGTGAACAACATGGGCCAGCAGATTACGGACTATCTCGCTACCTCGCCTGTCATCAGCAACCGGACGCTCTTTGTCGTCTGGGGCGGCGCTAACGACATACTCAATGCCACCTCGCTCGACGATGTCATCAAGGCATCCATTGAGGAGACGAAAGACATTCAGCGGCTCGTCGATGCGGGAGCCACGCAGTTCATCGTCCCTAATCTGCCTCCATTAGGACTGGTTCCCCGGTTCAACGGCAGCCCCACGACGTCGACTCCTGCGACTACGGCAAGCGTTGTCTATAACGAGTTCCTCGAAGCCGGCCTCACTCTGCTGAACGATTTCAGCTTTGGCAAACGGCTTCGTTTCCATCGACTGGATGTGTTTTCTCTGTTCAACGAAATAATTGCGTCGCCCTCCAGTTATTCGCTGGCAAATGTGACTGCCAGTTCCCAAGGCGCTTACACCATAGATCCTGACACTTATCTCTTCTGGGATGACCTCCACCCCACCACCAAAGGCCACCAGATCCTCGCTCAAACCGCGGCCGGCATCCTCACGGGCACGCATGGCGATTCGGTCCCGGCAGGAAACGAAGCCATGGATGTGGTTATTTCAAAAGAGCACTGAAGAGCTGGGAAATCCGGGGAGCCCAGGTCTCGATCCAGAAACCTGGGCTCTCGTTCTAAATGGACAGGTTCAGCATGCGGTTGAGCCGCTGCACAAAGATCGCGGGATCCTGGAGCGCCACACCCTCCATGAGCAGAGCCTGATCGAAGAGGAGCCACGCCGCGTCCTCAGCTACGGCGTCGTCGGAACGTGCCAGCAGTTTTTTGACGATTTCGTGATCGGGATTGATCTCGAGCGTGGGTTTTAGCGCGGGCAGATCTTTCTGTCCCATAGCCCGCAGCATCTGCTGCATTTTCATCGAGGGCTCATCCTCATCGGAGACGATGCACGACGGACTGTCCGCCAGACGCACCGAGGCGCGAACATCCTTTACCCGGTCGCCCAACGTGGCTTTCAGCTTTTCGATCAGCGGTTTCAGCGTATCCGCCTTGTCCGGCTCCGCTTCGTCTTTAAGGTCATCGCTGGTAGACGCTTTGTTCACCGCCTTGAGGTCGATATCGCCGTACTTCTCGATGCCAGAGAAGACAATCTCGTCGATCTCGTCATCGAGGATGAGGACCTCGAGATCCTTCTTCTTGTAGATTTCGAGCAGAGGCGATGTGCGGAGCAGGGAATCGACGCCGCCGGTGAGGTAGTAGATGCTCTTCTGGCCTTCTTTCATGCGTGACTTCACATCAGCCAGACTGGTGAGGCCCTCGACCTTGGTGGACTTGAAGCGAATCAGGTCGAGCAGCGCCTCGCGATTGGCATAGTCGCTGTACAGGCCTTCCTTGAGAGGCCGGTTGTACTGGGCGATGAACTTGAGGTACAGCTCGGGCTGGGTGGCCGCAATGTTCTTCAGCTCGGAGAGGATCTTCTTGACGCTCGCCGTTCTGATGCTGGTGAGTATGCGATTCTGCTGCAGGATCTCGCGGCTTACATTCAGCGGAAGATCTTCGCTGTCGATGATGCCGCGCACGAACCGCAGGTATTGCGGCAAAAGCTCCTTGGCGTCGTCCATGATGAAGACTCGCTTCACGTAGAGCTTCACACCCCCTTTGTACTCAGCCTGGTACAAATCGAGAGGCGCCTTCGACGGCACATAAAAGAGCGTGGTGTAATCGAGACTTCCTTCCGCCTTGGTGTGGATCCAGAAGAGGGGATCCTCCCAGTCGCCGGCGATCGATTTGTAGAGCTCCTTGTAGTCCTCGTCTTTGAGTTCGCTTTTGGACCGGCGCCAGAGAGCGCTGGCAGCATTGACCTGCTCCGTGGTCCGCTTCTTGACCGATTTCTTCTCCGCTTCGTTCCACTCGCTCTTGTCATAGGTAAGAAAGATGGGGAACGCAATGTGGTTGGAGTACTTCTTCACGACCTCCTGCAGGCGCCAGCTATTGGCGTATTGCTGGCCTTCCTCGTTGAAGTGGAGCAGTACGGTGGTGCCGGCGACGGAACGCTCTGCCGGTTCGATATCGAAACCGGTTTTGCCGTCGCTTACCCAGCGCCAGGCCTGGTCTTCGCCGGCCTTGCGTGAGACTACCTCGACCTTGTCTGCAACCATGAAGGCGCTATAGAAACCCACGCCAAACTGGCCGATGAGGTTCGAGTCTTTCCTGGCGTCGCCAGAGAGTTCAGAGAGAAAGCTTTTCGTCCCCGAGCGGGCGATGGTGCCCAGGTTCGACGCTAATTCCTCCTCATTCATGCCGATGCCGGTGTCGGCGATGGTCAGGGTCTTCTTGTCCTCATCGAGCTCCAAATCGATGCGCGGATCGAAGGGAAGACTCTTGTAAGCCTCATCGGTAAGCGTGAGGTGGCGGAGCTTATCCAGCGCGTCGGAAGAGTTGGAAATCAGCTCGCGAAGAAAAATCTCGGGATGGGAATAGAGGGAATGGACGATCAGTTGCAGCAGCTGACTGACTTCAGTTTGAAATTCACGTTTCGACATAGATCCTTATTATGAACAAAAACGGAGATCGAAACCGGCATCGGGCGGGTTCAATTTTGGATCGCGCCCAACTTTTCTTCCAGCTGCCGCAAAACCAGCCCCTGATCCCGCAGGGGGCGCCCGTTTTTCTGTTGCCATCCCGGCTGTTTGGGCGCGCCGTGGCGCCCGGCCGGGTTTCCTGCTATGCAGCACTGACGTAAGTAACCTAACGGCGCCTAACCCCTTTAAACGTGGCGGAGGGCTCCCGCGGCCAAACCAAGGTGGGATTGTCGACACCTCGAACCTCGCGATACCGTTCGCTATCACTGACCACAGGTGGAGGGGGCTTACCTATGGAGGACGTCGCGCGTTTCTCGAGTTGCACAATAAAGGTGGCATTACTCACTTTATCGGTACTTGGTGCCAGGGGCGCTTTCGCTGTGCCCATCGTTAACTCCGAGGTCAAAATGGATTGCAAGGTTTACGGGCAGCAAGAGCAAGCTAATCTGGAAGCCTTGAGGCGAGCCAATCCCTCCATCCATGCGGAGAGCTTCGACACTGTTTTCTATAGCGCGAAGCGGAATTCCTGTTTAGCCTCGGTATTCTTTATCAAGGGCGATGCTACCTATGGCGGAATTTTAGACATTGTAGAAGGTCGAATGTTGTGGGCGAAGAGCTACAGGGGGACGAGTTTTTCCCCTGCCAATATCGTCGCCATGGACGAGGATATGGATGACGAAATCAAGGCGCTCGAGTTCGCAACCCCAAGCAGGACTAATTCCCACTCTTTTGATTTCCTGCCGTCGCTTCTTGACCGAACGATGAACACCCTTCCTGCAATTAAGAACGCCTTTACCGAAGCGCGCTAAAACCGCCCTATGGCAACAGATCATGTTCTTTGTAGTATTCGAAATCCTCAATGCGGCCGGTCGGCTTCATCATCTCGTTCACTTCCGCTGCATTCAGGTGTGGGGCGAAGGCGGCCGCTGCGTTGGCGATAGCATAGGTCGTTGCGATGACCGTAGCATCTCCCTGCAGCAGTGTGGCTTTATCCACTGAGTCGAAGGTATCCGACGCTTTATGATGAAGCGCCATGTACTTTGTCATGTCTGTCCAAAGCACCAGGGTGGGAACGCCAAGAACATCGAAGCCAATGTGATCGGTTTCAAGAAGCTCCCGCGTTTCGGTGGACGTACTTCCGGAGCCCAGACCTGACAGCAAGGGTTCGACCTGGGTCAGCGCTTCCTGTTCATCGGTCCGGCCCATCAACAGCCAGCCCTTGGCAAGCTCCGCTCCGGTGTCGTTAATGAGCACGGCATCGATTTTGTCCATTTCCGTGCGATGCTGTTTTGCGTAAGCGACGGAGCCGACCTTGCCTTGCTCTTCACCGCCGAACAGGATGAACCGCACGGTCCGTCGCGGCGCGTGCCCCAGCGACTGGATCTCGCGTGCGGCATCGATCACTGTGGCCACCCCCGTTCCGTTGTCCTGGGCGCCGGTCCCCGGGTTCCAACTATCCAGGTGAGCTCCGAGAATCACTACCTCATCGGGCGCTTCACTGCCGCGGATCTCGCCCACCACCTCCGGTACTTCCACAGCTTTGCTGCAATGATTCGTGAACTGCAATCCGATACGTACCGGACCGCGGTCCAATAGCCGCTTGAGGAGGAGGTTGTCTTCAGCGCCGATCTGGGCTATAGGAAAGTCCTGCAGGGCGCCTCCTGGAACCAGATAGCCCATGTTTTCAGTTCCATTCGGTCCACCCCGAAGCAGCAGCGCAGCCGGCCTCAGGGAAGCGAGCGCGTTCGCGGCGCGGAAGTATTTTGCCATCACCATCGGCTGCGGCATGGAACTGATATCGAAGAAGACGATCTTACCGTGCACCTGATCCCGCATTTGCTTTACGCCCTCTTCGGTGAAACTCGGCAGGTAGATGAGTTCACTTTCCACTCCTTTCGCAGGCGTTGAAGGGCTCCACCCATAACTCCACAAGTGCAGGGTGTGATTCACCGGTGAGAGCACCTGGCCTGATGCGCCCGGCTCCGGCTCCCACGTATCTATCCGGAAGGTCTCGGTGTGCACATTCGTGAGGCCAAGCTCCTTGAACTTCTGCTCTCCCCACGTCACTGCCTTAAGGTAGTTTGCCGAACCAGTGAGCCGGGGGCCGATGTCATCAGCGAGCTCGCGGTCATATTCATAGGCCTGGCCATTGACGAGCGTATCTCCGATGATTTTCTGCACCGTATCCCGCGTCTCGATGGATACGGGCATCGGCGCGGTTTTTGAAAGCGGGCCCGGCTCCTGCTTCTGAGCCAGGAGGGGAAGGCATAAGAGAAATGCGATGGATATCAGCGGCTTTCTCATCTTGGCACTATGCTAGATCAGGGTTTTAACCCTGACACTATAGTTTCTGCATTTCTCCCGGGTTTGCCGGATGGCTGAATGAAGGCAGGATCACACACCAGACGGTTTGGGTACGAGGTGCATTGCTTTCCAGCCCCGAGCTGTAACAGCTGTTGGTAGCGCAAAGTCCCGTAGGGACGACCTGATAATAGCCCAGTACGGTTCGGCGCATACAAGCTGCACAGAATTAGAAAGAAGGTGTAGCGCCGAACCAGTGCTGGGTACAACGGACCAGGAAGACCAGTCCCGTAAGGGACGGCTGATCATGCTCAGGCCAAGCATCACGAACGGGTTAGCTCCGCAGAGAAATTCAGAAAATTTCTGATGGTACACCCGATCCTGTCATGATTCAGCCGTCCCTTGCGGGACTGGTCCACGCGCTCTTCGCTACCCAGCACTGCGTGCTGGGCCTGGAGTTTCTACATTTTCAAAACCAGGGCGACAGGCAGCGGACCCTGGGCACCATAGTTTGTGACAGGCTACAGCATGATCCGTGCCAGCCCCGGACTCCAGTCTGGGGACAAGCCCGCGAGAACGCTTTATCTTGCAACGACCGGGCTTTACAGGCTGCGGAAAAAGGTCGAACAGGGAGCGAAACCGATCCCCTCAGCGGCTAAAGCCGGACCTGTTTTCAATCTTTTACGGACGGCCTGAAGGCCGTCCCCTTCAAAGAATTCAGTTTTTCCGCAGCCTGTTTAGCCCCTGAGGTACGCCTTTCCCATCGTCTGTGGCGAACTCAGCCGCGAAAAGACATGAGTTCGCCCTATGTGTGTCTCGAAAAGCGTACCTCAGCGGCTAAAGCCGTCAAGCGCGCACCCATTTACGGCACGGCTGAAGCCGTGCCCTTCGTTCGACAGTCTCTTCCCCCCAGCATCTTAGGGTCAGTGAAGGTTTCATGTGCTGTCCAAATCGACCAACTGAAAAATCTAATTTGGACAAGTCTGGCTGCATGTCCTCCTCGTATCCAGCTCTTATCTGGGAATCGCGATCAGCAGGCCCGCACTCATCCCGATCGATTTCTGATGATCCCCAGCGAAGCTGTAGTCGAAGGCAGGTTCGAGAAACCAGCCAAAGCGATGCCCAGTGGTTGGCCAGAACATGAAGTCACCGGCTACCTCGCCGGCGATTGAATTGGAAGTTTTTCCGTTTTGCCTGGCATACACCCATTCCGGGCCCACTCCCAGCATGAACTCTGCTTTGGGGGAGAGCGTCCACGGTTTCTTGAACAGCAGGTCTGTATCCCATTCGGTGGCGTGGTGGGTAAAAAAGGGAGACACTCCTACCTCCAACTCCAGCCAGTTCTCTATCGGTGTGGTTTCGGCGGCGAGGTTCGGTGCAAAGGAGGCCGCACCTCCGCTCACATTCCAACTCGTAGCCGCACCAATCTCAAGAATGGCCACTGGCTCTTTCTCTTGGGCTGCCATTTGCGCAGAACCCGGGGCTGGGCTTGACGCAGTTTGCCCCTCCCCAGGCAAGCTGGGAAATAGAAGCGCGCACGCGACCGCGAGCGTGGAGACACAAGTACGCATGGCTACCTCCGGATTGTTGGATAGGTCCGCACGAGGGCGCGGAAACAACGGACTCGGTATTTCGAGCGATAAGTGGATACCATAGGTACGTTCCAAGCCAGCCGGAAGCTCGGCGGTGCAAAATGAATTTCGGAAAGAGAGGCCAAATTCCTCAAACTCATTATGAAAATCATTGTACAGATCTCGCTGGACTTCACCTCCATCCTCAAAGCTCTCGAAACCGCACGGCTCGCCGTCCGTTCAGGAGTCGACTGGTTGGAGGCGGGCACTCCCCTCATCATTTCTGAAGGAATGAATAGCATTCGTGCTCTGCGCGCCGAATTTCCCGAGGTTCCTATCGTGGCTGACCTGAAAGCGATGGATGGCGGTTGGACTGAGGCCCAGATGACTGCAAGAGCAGGAGCAACCCATGTCGTGGTCATGGAGCGTGCTCATCCGGAGACGATCAAAGCGATGGTGAAGGCCGCAAAGGATTTTGGTGTGAAGGTCATGGGTGACAATCTCGCTGCCGAGGACAGGGTCGCAGCCGCAAAAAGGCTGGAGGACCTCGGCTGCGATTACGTCATTCACCATATCGGGTACGATGAACGCCGCGGCCTCGCGGCCATGGGAAAGCCATATCCCAGTCCGCTCGATCAATTGCGCGAGGTGGTTGCGGCGGTGGAGGTGCCGGTCCAGGCGGTTGGCGGTCTTTCGGTTGAACAGGCGATCCGCACTCCCGAATTCGGAGCGCGTCTGGTTGTTCTGGGCGCTCCCCTCATTGAGGGCGACTCCTTAAGCAATCTCGAAGAGCAGCTCCGTCTGGTTTGCGATAGAGTTCATGCCTATCAACACTAAGCGCGTCTTTGTCTGGACGATTTCATTTTCGGAGAATATGGTCTGCGCTCGACGACATCCTCGATGATGATGCTGAGCCTGTGGTCTTCGTCTGCCGTTCTGCCTACTCTTGGGGCAGCGATTTAAATTGCGGTTTCTTCATGATCCAGACAAAGGGGACCGCAATCAGCAACAGGACGGCCATCACGCGAAAGCCGTCGAGATAGCTCAATGCTTCAGCAGATCGCAGCAGATTTTGGTAGATCAAAGGCAAAGTCCTATGCCCCGCGGATACTGGATTGCCGTGGTGTTCCAGGTAATTTTTCAACCAGGAGAATGTCCTCAAACTCTGGCCGGGCCCGAGCGCCATGGAAGCCCCCAATCGCTCCTGGTGGAACTGTTCGCGGCGCGCTACAAGTGCCGTGAACGAGGAGATGCCGATGCCTGCTCCGAGGTTTCTGGCCAGGGCAATCAGACTGGTGGCATAGCCCATCTCTTGTTGCGGGATGGGGTCTACCGTGATCGTCGCCAGCGGAACGAACATGAACGATAGGCCCGCACCCATAACCATTTGCGGCCAGAAGAAGTTCCACGGACCCGCGCCCAAATTCAGAAACGAAAACATGTACGCGCCGATTCCGGAAACGATCAGGCCGCCGCTCAACAGCCCGCGCATGTCCCAGCGCCGGCCGATCAGAAAACCGGCAATGGGCATCATCGCCATGGTGGCGATTCCGCGCGGGGAATTCCAGACGCCTGCGGTGACCGCGGGAAAATTCAGCAACTCCTGCATGAACAAAGGCAAAAGCACGATACTGCCGTAGAGTGAAAAGAAGAGGACCATCGAAAGGCTTGTGCCCGTAGCGAACGTGCGATACCGCAGCAACCGGAAGTGCACCACGGCATTCCGTGAGTGCAATTCCCAGATCGTGAACGAAACCAGGCCAATCACCGCGATCACAGTCATGGTGACGATAAAGTGCGAGCCAAACCAGTCGTCTTCCTGGCCCTTGTCGAAAACCACCTGCAGCGAGGAGATTCCAATGGCGAGCAGCCCCATGCCCCAGTAGTCGATCTTGGTCGCAGGGCGGCGAATGTATGGCGGGTCGAAGACATACTTCCAGACCAGAAACACTCCCATCAGGCTGATGGGTAGATTGATGAAGAACACCCAACGCCAGGAATGATCGGTCGTCAGCCAGCCGCCGAGTACGGGCGCCAGAATGGGTGCGATCACAATGCCGACACCCCACAAGGCCATAGCATGCCCGCGCTCCTGGCGCGGAAACGATTCCAGCAGGATAGCGCGCGAGGTGGGTTGTAATGGACCGCCGGCCAGGCCTTGCAGCACGCGGAACAAAATCAGCGCCGGGAGGGTGGGGGCTAGTCCGCAAAGGATACTGGCAGCTGCAAAACCACTCACGCTCATCATGAGCAACCGTCTGCGGCCGAAATAGTTGGCCAGCCATCCGGAGAGTGGAAGGATGGTAGCGTTGGCGACCAGGTACGAGGTCAGCACCCAGGTGGCCTCATCGACAGATGAGGAAAGATTACCCGCAATATAGGGCAGGCTGACATTCACGGCTGACGTATCGACCAATTCCATGATCGCGGCAACCATCACGGCAAAGGCGATCAGCCAGCGCGTGCGTGTGTCGGTTTGGACACCGACCTCCTGGGCGCTCACTGGTTCGAAGTGTGGCATCTCTTTGGCTGTAGGCACTAGGCCGGCCTCCGCCGGGTCATCGCAGCTCAGCTATCTGGTTGCTTGGATGCGCAAGCCTAAGCCAAACAGATCAGGACGCCGTAAAAGAGTCATCGGCGCGGTAACAGTACCGGCCGAATGGACCGTGCTGCAAGGCGTCGTTCATTGGAGTATTTTTTGTCTGATCCCGGCGTATCCGAGGATCGCTGTTCCGAAACGCAATGGAAAGAGGTTCAGATGAAACGACTTGCCACTTTATTCCTGCTTGGCTGCTCCTGGGCCCATGCCATCGGTACAGCGATCACCCCTAACGTGTCCGCGGTCAAGAACGGGCCTATTGCGGTAGTGTCATCGGCACAGGCGCTCAAAATTACCTGGAATGACACCACAAATCAACACTGGCAAACGATCTTCTCGCTTGACTCGACAAAACCTTTGATCACGGCGATCTCCGTGGATGGGCGCGATATCGTTGAGCTGGCGAAACCATACTATCGATGTTCTACCGGAAAGCGCCGGGGTGGATGGGACGCCTTCTTTGACTTCCCTCCGGCTGACCCGCTGGGAACTCGGCAATTCCTTCTTGAGTTTCATCCGGCCACAGTCACTGCCCGGACGGTTGGGGATCGAGTCGAAGTAACCTTTGATGGAGTAAGGCTCGGAATCTTCTCGGGTTCACTCCGCTATACGTTCTACCCAGGCATTCCACTTATCCAACAGGCCGCGCTCGTCAGCACTCACGAACCGGACACAGCCTTCTACTATGACGCTGGATTGGAGATGACAGCTGAGCAGGATCGCCGAACCGGTGGAACTATGGAGTCGCACATCTCCTACTACGATGTTGAGGGGAAGCTACAGGAGATCACGCCGCCATACGGTTCCGATCGTCACTCGCTGACAGCGCACTATCGCACGGTGGCGGCGAAGATGGGCGCGGGTAGCATTGCGGTCTTTCCACCTCCGCACCGCTATTTCTTCGCGCGCGACTACACGACTAATCAGGGATACCTCTGGTACAGCTCCTGGCGGGGCAGGGTTGGACTGGGAGTGCACCAGTACCCCGACGACGATACCACCATCGATCCATGGATGAACGCGCCGCCGGATTCCGTTCAGGAGATGGGCTTGTTTCTACTGCCGAGCGCGAAGGACTCGAGCGTAGCGCTCAAGGACGTGCTTGCTTACACGCACAACGATCACTTTGTGCACTTGGATGGTTTTGTAACCTTTGCACCGCACTGGCACCTTGCCTACACGGTGCAGGCCATGGAAAAGGGACTCGACTGGGAGCCTCCTTTCAAGCCGGTGATGAAGGCCATAGGGATTGACTCCGCCATGATCATGGATTTCCATGGCGACGGACATCCCGCCGATTTGACTCGCCTTAGGCTCCACGAACTGGACGAGTACTACAAAGCCTGCCGGGCGCAGTCTGACCGGGACTTTTTGTTGATCCCTTCAGAAGAAGCGGATATCTATCTGGGTGGCCACTGGGGGCTGGTATTTCCTCACCCGGTGTATTGGCAGCAGGATCGCAAACCTGGTCAGAGTTTTGAAACCGCAGATGACAAATACGGCAAGATCTATCGCATACATGATGCCGAAGACATGTGGAAGATGATCAAGGTAGAAGGTGGATTAGCTTATCAGACTCATCCGCGCACCAAGGGATCGACGGGCTACCCCGATAAGATTTTGAACACTCCCTACTTTCGAGACAGCAGTTACATCGGCACCGGTTGGAAGGCAATGCCGTCGGATCTGTCCTCGCCAAGGTTGGGGGAGAGAGCATTTAAGACGCTGGATGACGTGAACAACATGGGCTTGCACAAGCACATGATTGGAGAAGTTGATGTATTTCAGATCAGTTCGGCGGATGAACTCTACGGGCATATGAACATCAACTATCTTCGATTGCCTGAACTGCCTTCGTTCGATCACTATGACCGCATCATGAACTCGATCGAGAAGGGGGACGGTTTTATTACCACCGGCGAGATCCTTCTCCCGTCTACCTCCATGTCCGCGGAGGGTGATCGGAGCATCCGGGTCAAAGCAACAATATCCTCGACATTTCCTTTGCGAATCGCGGAAGTAGTGTGGGGCGACGGTGTGACAACCCATCGGCAAATCATTGACCTGCAATCGACGCCGGCATTCTACGATCACGAGTACACGTGGCTGGTCGACACGCCGGGGTGGACGTGGGCACGGTTTGCGGTCTGGGATGTGGCAGGGGACGGCGCGTTCACCAATCCGGTCTGGCGTGATCGTACATAAACGCGAGCGTCCCAAACCTTCTGTCCTAATGATGACCTACATTTGTTATACTACTTCTATGGCAAACGTTAAGATTGCATACGCCAAAGCTCACCTCCCGGAACTGTTGGCCCGCGTGGCGCAAGGAGAGCGAATCGTCATTTCGCGCTATAACACGCCGATGGCTGAACTCGTGCCGGCGCCTAAAGCGGAAAAGGTCGGGCGCAAGTTCGGTACCGGCAAAGGCAAGGCCATGCTCATCGATCACCGGGCGCTGGACCCAATGACGGATGACGAGGCAGAGGCCTTCCTCCAGGGGCTCTATTGACACGTGCGCGTTCTTTTAGATACCCAGGTTATGGTTCACGCCTACATTGGCGACGTTCCACTGTCGCGCAAGGTGTACGCGCTCCTCTCCAGCCTAGAGGCTCTGCCGCTCATCAGCGCAATCTCCATTATGGAAATTGCCATGAAGCACGACGCGGGCAAGCTGAAGATGGGCGCGGCAGAGACGAGGCAGGCGATTCGTGATCTTCGTTTGCAGGTGATCCCCTTTGGCCCGGATCATGCCTTGCGTCTGTATGGTTTGCCGCCCCATCACCGCGATCCCTTCGATCGAATGCTGATCGCGACTGCGCTGGCGGAGGATATTCCACTCATCGGATCGGATCGTCAGTTCAAGAAGTACAAGGGACTGAAAGTGATTTGGCGATGACGAATTCGACCAGCCGCATTCTTTAGCTCTCTACTCACTGTCCATTTGGATTGCTTCCGGACCGCCTTTTAGGCCCCTGAGGGCAGCGTTTTCCCCAGAGGGTCGCTGAGTGGAGCCGTACCGCGTTGATGCAGGCTGGATGAGGTCCAAATCTACGGAATGCGCGGTTTTCTGGAGTCACGCCCTGGTGCTTTGCAGCAGGGTACGACTTTAGAAGCTGCGGGAAAAAAACCCTTCCTCCTGCTGCAAAACTGACCCGAATCCGCATATATATAGGTGTGGCCACCAATAACTTTGTCCTGTTGCAAACCATTTGCCGGCCACGTGCGCGGATGATGCATGAAACGCGGCCCGCCAGAACGGCTCAGTGGGCAAATTATCCCGGACAACCTCTTGCCTGGATTCGGACTTACCACGCATACCACGCATATCACGCACCATTTCCGTCGGCCACTTTT
>DASRRN010000080.1:0-4029 GCA_035695685.1 Acidobacteriaceae bacterium
GCGCGCGTCTCCAATTCCGCCTGCGGCGATTACTGGAAGGTGCACGGCATCGACGATCTGCGGCACCAGCGCCATCGTTCCCGTCAGAGAATCTTCAGACGGTAGCAGAAAGGAGCCGCGATGGCCGCCTGCCTCAAAGCCCGAGGCCGCAATCACGTCCACACCTGCTTGCTCCAAAGCAATCGCTTCGTCCACGGTGGTCGCCGTTCCAATCAGCGCGATTCCCTGCCGGCGAAACTCATCCAAAATCTGTCTGGAAGGAATGCCATAAATAAAGCTGAATACGGAGATCCCTTCGTCCAGGAGAACCTGCACTTGATCTTCAAGACGAATCGGTTCGTACGGGCGATAGGAGGGCCTGGCTCCTCCGACACTCTCAATATGTTTTGCCAGAGGAGCCAGGCTGCGATGAAATGCCTCTTCTGTCGAGGTCAAAGCTCCTTCGTCTTCCATGGAGACCCACAGGTTCATCGCAAATGGCTTTGGTGTGAGGGCCTTGATCTCGCGGATGACATTGCGGATCGCCTCCGGCTTGAGGCCATGAGCGCCGAACGATCCGAGCCCCCCATAGTTTGAAACGGCCGCTGTAAGCCGCTGCGACGACAAACCTCCGAGCGGGCCTTGAATGATCGGGTATTGCAATCCTAAACGCGAGGTCAGTCGATTTTCTGCCCACGCTTTTGAGCCCTCTCGATTTGCCATCATGAACCCCTTTGATCGAAGAAAAGGCGGGAGCTATGCGGCTGACCCGGAGCATCGCTGAGTAACACCCGGGTCCCAACTACACGCTGCCGATGCTTCGGCGAGGGCGCGGTCCAGCGAGCTTGACCGCGCCCTCGGGTCAGATTGTCTGAAGCCCAAGCCTACTTGGCGAGGAAATCTGTAACCAACTTGATGGTGACTTGTCGATTCTCCTCCATGATCCAGTGCCCGGAGTTGGGCACGATGCCGCCCGTGACGTTGCTGGCGGCGAACTGCATATGATCGGCCATGTTCTTGCCGAAAAACTTCTCCGCACCGATGGCAAACACCGGCATGGTGATCTTGCCGCCCTTGGCGAGCAACGCCTTATTGTCGGCGGCGTCCTGGCGGAGTGCCCCAAATTGCTCGAAGGCATCGTGCATCGCATGCGGCCGTGCGTACAGGGCAGCATAGTGCTGCCGCGTATCTTCATCGATCCCCTTGGGTCTCCGGACAACTCGTTCCAGAAGCGATCGAGGTAGATGCGCTCCCGGCCCTGCACCAGACGCTCCTCGTCAGGACCCCGGAAATCGAAGTGCCACAGCATCGGGCTGCGAACGATGTTGTCCCAATCGCCTATTCCGGGCAGCGGCGCATCGATCACCACCCAGCGCGTGACCCGGACCGGATATTGAGCAGCCAACGCAAAACCGACCATATTGCCGATGTCATGTGTGACCAGGTCTTCCTTCTGGACCTTGAGTGCATCCATGACGCCAGCAATGTCGACTGCTTGGTTCTTCTTGGTGTAGCCGGTATCCGGGTGATCGGACATACCCATGCCGCGCAGGTCGGGAACGATCACGGTATGGTCCTTGGCCAGAACAATTGCCAAGGGGGCCCACATATCACCCGTAAAGCCGAAGCCGTGCAACAGCATCACGGCCGGACCCTTGCCGCCGACTCGGACATAGAGGTTGGTGCCGTTTGTCGGAACCATTTGCGTGTGAAAGCTGGCCGGAAACGGCGTGACTCCCGCCACGAGGGGCGCCGGCAGCAAGATCCCGACAAGGATGTTGGCGACATACCTGAGCATATGGATTCCCCGCTTTCTTAGTTGTCGACTTCGAACATCACCTCAAGAATTACCGGCACGCCGAGGGGCAAGCTGGCTACTCCGAAAACCGACCGCACGGACATCTTGTCCTCTCCAAATACATCGCGGAGAAGCTCTGATGCTGCGTCGGCGACGATAGGCTGGTTGTAGAAGTCTCCGTGTGTTGCCAGGCAGACCTTCACGCTGACAACCCTCGTCACGCGGTCCAAGGAGCCCAAATGTTCCTTCGCAGCGGAAAGAGCATTCAGGGTCGCGGTTCGCAGAGCATCACGGCCAGCATCTGCATCGAGTTCCTTGCCCAGACGCCCGACGTATTGAGGCTTGCCATCCTTGATCGGCAACATTCCACTGAGGAAGAGCAGGCTGCCTGATTGGACTGCCTCGACGTATGCGCCAAGGGGGTGGGGCGCATTGGGGAGCACGATCCCGAGATCCTGCAGCCGGCGCTCCGCGCTAGCCGGCTGCGGGTTCTTCGGGTTTACCATTTGCCGTTGTGCGCACCGCCGTCCACGTGCAGCACCTCCCCAGTGATATGACGCGATTCGGTGAGAAAGACCACCGCACTTGCGATATCCTCCGCAGAGGAGATCGTACCCATCGGCGACAAGGTCTTCAGGAAATCCTTGGGGTTGTCTTTGTGAAGTGGAGTGTCGACGATTCCGGGTGCAACCGCATTGAAGCGGATGTGTTCCTTCGCATACTCCGAAGCCAGGCTACGCGTGATGGCCTCAAGGCCGCCCTTCGTGATCATGGGCACGGTCACCGGCAAACCACCGATGGGATTTTCAACCAGCGATGACGTAATCGCCACGACGCTTCCACCCGACTTCTGAGCAAGCATCTGCTTGACCGCGAACTGGGTGATGTAGATGTAGCCTTCGAGATTCGTGGAGACGAGAGCGCGGAAGTCGTCAGCACTGTAGTCGGTGAAAGGCTTCGCCGAGAAGATGCCGGCATTATTGACAACGACATCGACCGAGCCGAACTTGTGAACAGCTGTATCGACCACTTTTGGAGCCGTAGCAGCCTGGCCGATGTCTCCGTCTACCAGCGCGAGATTCGGAGAGGCGCTAAGTCCAGCCTGGGTAATCTTTCGCGAAGTTGCGACGACGGAATATCCGCGATCTAAAAATGCATCAACCACGGCAGCTCCGATACCTTGTGAGCCACCCGTTACGATAACTGTTCCTTTGCTTGCCATAATGCTCCTGTCGAAATCAATACTGCCGGCGCGTTGCAGAGGCCAACATCTGACTGTTCTCGATGATGGCGATGCCGTACATTGATACGGCCATCTGCAGCGTTCAAGCTGCAATATAGATGCGAGAGGAAATGGCTATGAGGCCCGATTTGTTCTGATACCCGCTATCTATCTAGTTGATAGCTTCCAGTTGTCGATCGAGGAGCGCAATGTCCGAAATCTCACGACCCATCCTGAGGAAAGCATTGAGTGCGCTCGTCGGATGGTAATCATGTCGTCTGACAAATACGGTCTCTACCCGCGCCTGATCCACCGGGAGTTCATGCACAGTGACGGACTTATCCATCCAGAGTCTCTCGACTAGCGCCTTCGGCAGCAGCGTTATCCCCACGCCTGCAGTGATGCAGGTAACGATTGCATCGAGAGATGCAAACTCCATCATCACGTGACGAATACCCAATCCATCGAGGATAGAGGAGAGTCTTTGACGGTAAGAACAACCTTGTCGAAACACAATTGCTTTGAGATGTTCAACTTTGGCGAGGTCATCGAAGGTCCGTACGGATAGAGAGCTTACGAGAACAAGATCTTCGACGAATAGGGGTTCCTCGCTCAGTTCTTGATGATGAACTGGCCCCGACACAAAGGCGCCATCCAATTCGTGCTCCACCACCTGATGAATCAGAGATGTTGTAGTACCCGTTACGATACCCAACTCGACCCTCGGATATTCCTGCGCGTATTGGGCCACGAGTGTGGGTAGCCGCAGTCCAGCCGTGGTCCCCAGCAAACCGATACGCAGTGTGCCCTTTGGAGATCCATCCTCTTTGACTGCCGTGATGGCTTGCTGGAACAGCGCATGTATCTGCTCTCCGTAGGAGAGCAGACGCAGACCTGCTTCGCTCGGTTGGACACCGCGGCTGTGTCGGACAAATAGTTGAACGCCCAGTTCTTCCTCCAGGAGGCGAATGCGGGAGGTGACATTTGACTGCACCATGTTCAGTTCAGCTGCTGCCCGGTTCATGCTGCC
>DASRRN010000081.1:0-4660 GCA_035695685.1 Acidobacteriaceae bacterium
GCTCAAGGCGGAAGGACATGAGCTGGTCGGGCTTACGATGCAGTTGTGGAACCAGCGCCGGCTGGCGGATAAGGACGGCATGCCCCACGGCAAGCTCCACGGCTTGCCGGGACAGGCGGGGCAGGCGGAGCAGGTGCAGGGACGGTGCTGCTCGATCGACGACGTCTATGATGCACGGCGAGTGGCGGAGTTGTTGTTGATTCCTTATTACGTGGTCAATCACCAGGAGCGATTCGAGAGGGATGTGATCCGGCCGTTCGTGGACGAGTATCTCGCCGGGCGCACTCCCATCCCATGCAGTTTGTGCAACAACCACCTGAAGTTCGATCAGTTGCTTTTGACCGCCAGACAGATTGGGGCGGATCAGATTGCTACCGGGCATTACGCACGCAATGAGTACGATCCCGTGCGAGGGCGGTGGATTTTGAAGCGCCCCGCCGACGCGAGCAAAGATCAGACGTATTTTCTTTTTGGGCTAACCCAGGAACAGCTTTCCCGTACCCTGTTTCCTCTGGGTGGGTTCACTAAGCCCGAAGTGCGCGAGTTGGCGCACCGGTATGGCCTTGCGCTGGCAAATAAACCGGATTCGCAGGAGATTTGCTTTATTCCAGGCGGCGACTATAAGCGATTTATCGATGCTTATCTCGAGGAGCAGGGCGAGGCTGTACCTGATACCGCTGGGGAGCTTGTTTCGGTCGGCGGCCAGTCCCGGGGCAAGCACGATGGAGTTCACAATTTTACCGTTGGCCAGCGCAAGGGGCTCGGTTTAGCCTCGCCCACTCCGCTGTATGTGATCTCGATCGATCCTGAGCGCAAGCAAGTGACCGTAGGAGAAGAGCAGGAGTTACTGCGCGATTCACTCCGGGCGCGGAAATTGAACTGGATTTCGATCGCTGGATTGCAGGGGGAGATGCGAGCCCAGGTAAAGATTCGTCATCGTCATGAACCGGCGTGGGCAACGCTTCGGCCCGGCGGTGAGGACGAAGTGGAAGTGCGATTCGATGAGCCGGTTCGCGCCGTGACCCCGGGGCAGGCGGCGGTGTTTTATGCTGCCGGCGAGGTGGTGGGCGGCGGGTGGATCGTTTAAAAGCGTACCGCAGGGGCTTGAGGCCGAGCCCTTGGTACAGAGATTTTTGCGCGAAATGGTGGAGCCCGGACCTTTCCTAGACGAACAGATCTTGTTCGGGATCCAGGTGGTTGTCGGGCGTTTTTTTGCGCAGTACATCTACACCCGCCCGTAGACCATTGAGGACGCCATTCACCTGGCGGACAGGGGCCGCAATCCCATGCTCAATCGCCTGGACGGCGTAGGTGAGCTGATCGAGCGTCCCCTTAACCATGCCGTCCACGCGCGAAGCCTGAGCCTGAGCCCGGCCAGTCACGTCTCCCACGAATCCGCCGATTTGATCCGCCTTGGCACGTAGGGTGGCGGAGGTCGCGGTGAAGTTCTCAGTGATGATTTTCAGTTTTGGCGAGACGTCCTGGATCAGTTCGCGCGATGACATGATGACAGGCAGAGCATGCAGACGAATATCATCGGCCAGCGCCATGATCTTTTTCTGCGCCTTGCGGGCACCGACGAATGTGGCCACCGTAAAGCAAGCCTGCAGCAGGATACTGACTGCAGCCACAGCAATAAAGACGACCAACAGAGTCTGCGTGGACTTATCCATTTCGTACGCTACTGCCCGTCGACTGGCGACGTCGTTGCCGTATAAGCGTTCTTGCCTGCATCCACAGCCGCTGACACTTTGCTTGCATGCTTGGCAACCACCTTACGACCGCGATCGACATAGTCCTCTACCTGGGAACGGCCAGTCGCCACGGCTTGCTTGCCGCGCTCTACATAGTCGCCAAACTGTTCTTTGCCCGCGTCCACGTAGGTATTCACGTGTGCCGCGGCTTCTCTCGATTTTTGCTTCAGATATTCGGCGCGTTCGCGCGCGCTCTCGGCCAGACTGTCCCGCGTGTCTGTACCGGCTTGAGGAGCGTAGAGGACGCCGATCGCTGCGCCAATTCCGAGCCCGACCAGAAACCAACCGAAACCACTTCCGCCGTTGTCCTGATTATCGTCTGACATGGATTTTCCCCTTATCTTGCTAAACTAGTCTTCAATATACTGCTTCCACCGTCTCCCACGGGTTTAGCACCCGGATACCAGCAAGAAGATAGTTGGCAGAGCCACCGAATACAATGGTTGGGATGCATTATTCGCCTGCCGCGTGCCAGCCAGTTCATGGTTCCCTTCGTCAAAAGGTAAAGCAGGCGCAAAAAGAAGAAAACTAAACTGAGGATTTCCCCCATGAGGATGGAATTTGTAACTCGACGCGGCGTTCCGCTGGCGGTTTTGACCGGTTTCCTGGTTCTGGGGTCGGGCTGTAAGAACCCGTTGCAACATGCAGAACAGCCCGCACCGGCGGCACAGCAGGCCGCAACTCCGGCGCCCCCTCCGGCACGCGACGACCAACAGATTGGCAGTGACATCCAGGCGAAGATCACGGCTGAGTCGGCGTTGACGGGGCAGAATATCCAGGTGACGGTGGCCAACGGCGTGGCCACCCTGAATGGCAAGGTAGACAACGATGCATCACGTGCCCTGGCGGCGGCTGATAGTGGTTCGGTCGATGGGGTAAGAACGGTCATCAACAACCTGGTAGTGGCTCCGCCGCGAGCGGCCAAGCCGGCACCGGTAAAACCCCCGGAGCGGCGGCATAAGCAGGTAGTGGCTGAGAGTGCACCTCCGCCGCCTCCGCCACCCCCACCCGCGGCAACGACTCCGGCCCCAGAGCCGGTGCAAATTGTGCCACCGGCGCCTCCGCCGCCGCCTCCGCCAGTGGCCAAGACAGTGACTGTCCCGGCTGGGACGGTGATTCCGATTCGCATGACCGATGCGCTGAATAGCGCTACAACGCAATCGAACTCGGTGTTCCACGGGTCCTTAGCGGGCGATCTGATTGTGGATGGGATGGTCGTAGCAAAGTCGGGTGCTTCGGTGGTGGGGCGGGTGATTACAGCCAAGGATGCAACCCACTTCTCCGGGAGCTCGGAATTATCGATCGAGTTGACACGGATCGATACGGTGGATCATCCGGTGGATGTCGTGACCGACGCGTTCACCAAGAACGGGAATGGCCGAGGAAAGAATACGGCGGCTAAGACCGGAGGCGGTGCTGCAGTTGGCGCCATCCTTGGGGGCCTTCTAGGAGGCGGTAAAGGGGCGGCAATTGGGGCGGTTACCGGCGGTGGCGTGGGCGCCGGTGCAAATGGAGTGACTCGCGGACAACAGGTACAGATTCCTACGGAAACACTGGTCAGCTTTCATTTGCAGTCGCCTATTAGCGTGACTACCTCGAAGAAGGTTGGGGGCTCGCGAGAAGGGTATAGCGGGGACGGGCAATTGCAACAACGACAGTAGCTGCCTGGGCGCCGCTCACGAACCTTGTGTCTCTGCTGAATAATTCCAGAAGGGGCGGGATTGGCGCAGTGGTATCCCACATCTCGCGAAAAACGAGCGAGATATGTGCACCCACGCATCGGTTGCACTTCCTGCTTAAAGCAATGGTAGGGCTTCGCCCCGCCGTTTTCGGCCCACGTACGCCCCACGGCACGCCGGGGCAGGTTGGGCGAACGTGGGCACCCGTCCAGGTAATTGAACGCTCCGGTGACGCTCCAGTTTTTTGGGTCCTATCGGCCGGAAACGTCAAGGTTGGGCTTAGGTCCAGACTCCGTATTCCACCAGGTGGCGGGCGATGTCGCGCGAGGTGGCGTAGACGTCTTCGGGAATGCGCCGGGCTAAACGGCGGCAGATGGCTAGCTGGACGCGCAGAGTATCACCTTCGGCGACCGCGGCGACGATGCGGCGAGAGGCCAGCTCGACAATTTCCATCGCCTTGGCGGCGTATAGGCGAACCAGCTGGGCGGCCGTGTCTGCCAGGGGCAGGCCGCGGGCGCGCAGCTTGCGGGCGCGCAGCAACGCTGACTCCAGCGCATAGACCTGAATGATGATGTCGGCCAGGTCAGCCATTACCTCCTGCTGATCGGCCAAGGCGTTCATGTACTTTTGCGAGGCCGCTCCGGCGGTGAAGAGCGCCAGCTTCTTCGCACTGGCGAGCATCTGCGCCTGGGCATACAACGGATCATCGGAATGGTCCTCCGGCTCCTCAAAAGAGGGCGGTTCGAGTACTTCATCCATCAGCTTCTTAATGGCCGCCATCAAAGGAAGGTGGCCGGCCATGGCGCGCTTCATCAACCAGCCGGTGATGATGAGACGGTTGATTTCATTGGTGCCTTCAAAGATGCGGTTGATGCGGGAGTCACGATAGGCCCGCTCGACCGGATACTCTTCGACGTAACCGTAACCGCCATAGATCTGGACAGCATGGTCGACGACGGCGTCGAGCATCTCTGAACCCCACACCTTGAGGATGGAACACTCGACGGCGTACTCCTCGATGCGTTTCTGAATTTCGCGGGAGTTTCCTACGGCATCCTCCGGCAGAGCCGAGAGGGCGTCGTCGATCATGCCCACGGTGCGATAGGCCATGCTCTCGACCGCGAACAACTGAGCGGCAGAGTCGGCCAGTTTTTGCTGGATGAGACCGAAGGCGGAGATCGGCTTGGCGAAAGCCTGGCGCTGCTTGGCGTACCCGATGGCGTGTCC
>DASRRN010000082.1:0-6523 GCA_035695685.1 Acidobacteriaceae bacterium
TCGACTCCGCGCCATAAAACCCTCTGTTATGCAATAGATCTGCGAGGCGCTTCGCTCAGGATGACGCCTTTCTGCAGGGGACTGAAAAACATCTGGTCGGGTGCAAAAAACACGAAAAGATCGAAAAAGTCACAGGCTCTCAGGATGACGATTTCGTGGGGGTTTTGAAGAAAACATCCCAAACAAGTTAGCGCTTATGGGGCTTCGCCCCGTCTTTTTCGGCCCAGGTACGCTTTGGCGAGGGGCACCCGTCCCATTCCCGCTAGCTCCCTTCTTCGGTTGTGTCTGAGGCCGATGGGAAACTGCAGATCCCTCCGCGGCGCTTCGCTTCGGTCGGGATGACAAAGGGTATGGCGGAGCTTCCATCGGGATCAGATGAGGGTGGATGGGGAAATCGCTTGATTCAGAAGCGGTGGCGTTGACGCTTGCGATGGGGCGTGTTTCGATGAAAATTGGTGATAGGCAAAGCTGTACTTCCAGTGGACGCGATTCTGCCGGAGATGATCGCGTCTCTCAAGCGCTCTCCTAACCTTGTGATTGAAGCACCCCCTGGCGCGGGTAAGACGACCCGGGTGCCGCCTGCATTGCTGGACATCGTTAGCGGTGAAATCGTTGTACTGGAACCGCGCCGGATTGCTGCCCGCCTGGCGGCGCGGCGTGTGGCCTGGGAGATGGGCGAACAGGTTGGCCAGACGATTGGTTACCAGGTGCGGTTTGAAGAGGCGATCAGCGCACGTACCCGAGTGCGTTTTGTCACCGAAGGAGTGCTGACCCGGCGGCTGCTCTCCGATCCGATGCTTAAAAGCGTTGCGGCCGTGGTGCTGGACGAGTTCCATGAACGCCACCTGGAGAGCGATCTTGCATTGGCGTTGCTCAAGCGGCTGCAACGGACGCGGCCCGATCTACGGATCATCGTCATGTCGGCGACGCTTGATACTGACCAAGTCGCGCAATACCTTGGCGGCTGTCCGATCTTGCGGTCAGAGGGGCGACTGTTCGAGGTTTCGATCCGGCATATGCCGTACTCCCCTAAAACCCTGGAAGCACAGTTAACGGATGCGCTTGAGCTGCTGATTGCAGAGGAACCCTCTGGCGATGTGCTGGCTTTTTTGCCTGGGGCCGCGGAGATTCGACGCGCGATGCGCGAGAGCCAGGCGGTCGCACGCCGGGTTGGTTTACTGGTGCTGCCCTTGCATGGCGACCTGTCACCTGCAGAACAGGATCGTGCGATTACGCCCGCGCAACAACGAAAGATCATCCTGGCTACGAATGTCGCGGAAAGCTCGGTGACGGTCGAGGGTGTAAACGCGGTCATCGATAGCGGATTGGCGCGCATTGCTACCTATTCCCAATGGACCGGCCTGCCAACACTGCATGTGGGGAGGGTGAGCAAGGCATCGGCAAAACAACGAGCGGGACGAGCGGGACGTACCGGGCCAGGCCGGGTGCTGCGTCTCTACGGTATGGAGGATTATCAGCGCCGGCCGGAACACGATGACCCGGAGATCGCGCGAAGCGACCTCTCCCAGCTTTGCCTTGCTCTGCGGGCGATGGGGATCGGCGATCTGGAGTGGCTGGATGCCCCTCCTGAGGCAGCAGTCGAAAGCGCGGAGGCGCTGCTCGACCGCCTGGGCGCGACGAAAGAGCGGGCTCATCAACTGGCGCGCTATCCCCTACACCCGCGGCTGTCGCGCATCCTGATCGCGGCCATGGAGCGGGGAGTGGGTGAGGACGGCTGTATGGCAGCGGCACTGCTCGGGTCGGGCGCTCGCGCGAGGAAGAATGACTTGCTGGCCGCCATCGACTCGGACCAAGATTACCGAAAAGATCAGGATTACCGGACGCGGCAGCAGGTTGACCAGCTACGCCGGATTGCCCGTCCTGTCAGGCAGACGGAACACAACGACGACGCATTGTTGATGTCGGTGCTGGCGGGGTTTCCGGATCGGGTAGCGCGGCGGCGCGCAGGCAACCAAGTGCTGCTCTCGACGGGCGGGTCGGCGGAGGTGGCAGGCGACCCTCCGCAATATGAATTCATGGTGGCGGTGGATGCCGAGGATCGCAAGGATAAGCCGCTGCCGTTGATTCGTATGACCGCACGTATCGAGCCAGAGTGGTTGATCGAGCTGTTTCCGGACCGGGTGCGGGAGAAATCCGGCGTCGAGTGGAACCGCCTGGGCGAGCGGGTGGAAGCAGTGAATGCGCTGCTGTATGACGAGCTGGCGATTCAGGAGTCGCGAGGCGCGATTCCGGATGCGGAGGCCGCAGCCCAGTTGCTGGTACAGAAAGCGCTGGAAGCCGGCATCGATCGTTTCGTCGATAGAGAGACACTGGATGAGTTTGGCGCGCGGGTTCAGTTCGCCGGCTTGGACCCACCCGACATTCCGCAGGCGCTGAAAGACTTGTGCCTGGGACTGCGAAGCTTCACGGAGTTGAAGAATGCGGCGAAGAACCTGGTGGCACTGCTGGAGCAAACGATGGTTCCGCGAAGACTGGAGCAGATGGCTCCCACGCGCATTCGATTGCCGAATGGACGGCAGACGAAAGTCCACTACGAACCGGGCAAGCCACCGTGGATTGCATCCCGCTTGCAGGACTTTTTCGGCATGCACGAGACGCCGCGGATCGGGCCGGAGCAAACACCGGTGGTGGTCCACCTGCTGGCGCCCAACCAGCGGGCAGTACAAACTACTTCTGATCTCGCGGGATTTTGGGAGCGGCTGTATCCGCAGGTGCGCCGCGAGCTGATGCGGCGCTATCCACGGCACTCGTGGCCAGAGCGGCCGTAAACGACGGAAAATCCTTGCCCGAGCAGCTGGTGGATGCTAATCTTAGCGCGTTTCCCTTCCCGCTTGTTCGCCCCCTGCACGCGGAATGATTTGTAAGGTTTCCTTTTCCGAGGTGGCCATGGCGAAAGCTCTCTCCGTCTTCTTGCTTTCTCTTTCTACGCTCTGCGTTTTGGCTCAGCAACCAATCGATTACCGGTCGCGCACGATTTACTTCATCGTCACTGATCGCTTCCATCCGCACCAACCCTATAGCCCATATGTAGACCCTGAGTATCCAGACGCGACTAACAGTGTCGACTGCTTTACCGTGCTGTGCCCGGCGGAGAAGCAATGGCGCAAGTACTGGGGAGGCGACATTGCGGGCCTGGAGGAAGAGGTGGGTTACCTGGATCATCTTGGCGTATCTGCGGTGTGGGTAACTCCGCTGATGGAGAATGTGCGCGCCTACGAGGGAGGTACGGGCTACGGTACTGGATATCACGGGTACTGGGTACAGAATTACGATCGGCCCAGTGCACACTTCGGGGATTGGGACGATGTGGGCTCGTTGAGCAAGGAGTTGAATGCCCACTCGATGCGCTACATCCAGGACATTACCCTCAACCATTCCAACCCTTATGACAATCATGTATTTGGACGGCTGTATCGTTCGGAGAATGCCGATCAGGTCTTCATCGATAGCTATGACAACGACATTGATCCGAAGACCGGGCTTCACGCCTACAAACATTTTCAAAACACGCCGGCCTGCCAGGCTGCGGAGAAGGAGAGCGATGCCGACTGGACGTACTGGCAGCTGCACCACTGCCTACTCGCTGACCTGAGCGGGTATAACCAGCACGATCCTAAAATTGCTGATTACCTGGTGAATGCGGGCAAGCTCTGGTTGGATCACGGAGTGCAGGATTTCCGGCTGGATGCGGTGAAGTTTCCGTTTCCCGACTTCATTTCTGGATTTACGCACGAGATGATCCAGCATTCTGAACAGTTGGGCAGGACGGACCCATACATCGTGGGTGAGTGGTCGGGTGGCGGCGTGGGCGACGCAAAGTCACTGGCGTTTGCGAACCGTTACGACTACTTCAAGACAAATATTCTCGACTTTACGCTCTCCGTCGACTTGAACAAATTCATTGGAGGCACCTACGAAGACGCCGGCTCCATGCAACAGCTGGACGCGATCGCGTTGGACGACCTGCTGCGGCAGCGCGTGGCCGCATTCGATGGACGAGATACCTGGCAAGGGATATTTATCGACAACCACGACCAGATTCGAACCATGGTTCGGCTGGACAAGATCGGTGTTACCAGCGAAACCGAACGCGAGAGAAGGATGGATCTGGCCACAGCTCTGCTGATGACGGTGCGGGGAATCCCAATCATCTATTACGGCGACGAACAGTACCTGGCCGACTATCACCTGTTTGAGCTGAACGGCTACTCTTACAACAAGACGAGCATCAACAGCACAGCGGATGACCCGTTTAACCGGCCGGGCATGAAGACCTGGGACGAGAACACTTCAGCATTCCAAATCATCAGGAAGCTGGCCTGGTTGCGACGCACAAGCCCGGCGATATCGGAAGGGGCTTACGAGACGCTGTACGTCGATCCCGACACGTTAGTGTTTCAACGGGTCAAGGATGACGCCTGTGTGGTGGTTGCAGTCAACCGTGGCAACGCCAAGGATGTTTCGGTCAACCCTAGTTGCTCGCTACACCCGGGACGCTACCGCGGGCTGCTTGCGGGAGTGAATAGTGCGAATGCAGGAAACTATGCCAAGGTTACTGCGAAGTCGACGACTCTTCACCTGGGTTGTTTGAGCTCGCTGGTGCTCTCGTCACAACACCTGGATTGATTTGCGCGAGCACGATGAGGTTAGGTGTGCTGGGGCGGTGGTGGTAGCTTCACTTGCAGCACGTCTCTCAGATAGTTGATGTTCACGGCGAGATTATCGTGGATGCTGCCGGTGCCGTCTCCGGGCCGCGGCGCATCGAGATCGTAGACCACCCACCCTTTGAATTTTCGCTGGCGTAAGAGCTTGAAAATGGCCGGGAAGTCGACGCCGCCGGCGCCGAGATTGTGATAGAGGCTGGCTTTGGCGTGTTCTGCAGGCGTAGGCGTTTTGGTATTCCCTCGATACCGGGCATACGTGTCTTTCAAATGGACTTCAGCGATGCGCGGAAAATAATCGCTGATGATCTGCGCTGCATCGCCGCCGCCCAGGGTCAAGTGTGCCGTGTCTGCGGTGAGAAACACATATTTCGGATCGGTGAGCTCCATGACCCTGCGCAGTTCACGCTCCCTTTCCATAGGTCCCCAGATATGAGGGTGGGGAGCGAGCCTGACGCCAAAGGCGATGGTTTGCCTACCGATTTCGTTCAGAGTGTGGGCCAGTATCTTGAGCTGGTCGTCACTTGGGCCACCTTCCGGACGGCTGCCCATGTTGGTTTTCCAGTGGTCGCAACCACATGGCGCGAGAAAATCGCGGGCAAAGCTCACCATCGCGGCAATGAGTTCGGTGTTCCCGTCAGCGCTTATCCAAGGGCTCTGTTGTGGGTTCTGCTGCGGGCTCTGTTGTGGTCTGGCGTTGGGGTGTGGTGGAGCGGGAGGTAAATCTCCGACGTCGATCAGGCTGATGCCGGCCGCTTCGCACATTTGCTTGAGTGCGAGCGGCTTGCCCACAAAGTCTCCAACTTGTCTCGCGTAGGGTTCAATGCCTTGCAAGCCGAAATGCGCCGTATCGGAGACGATCTGCTGCATATCGGTCGACATGCGCAGGTTGCCGTTTGGCCAATCGCCCCACAAAGCGCCGGTGATGCCAAAGCGCATGTAGGGGTCGAGAGGATCGAGTGATCGGAGAGCCGCGGCCCATAGATGAGAACCGCTCACCATGCTCGCCAGCATATAAGAAAGAAACCCCCGCCTATTCAGACCGCGCATGTTCCATCCCTTAGATTTATTTAAGTCCGAAAGCATAGACATGAGCGTCATGACTCACGACGAAGACTTTTCCCAGGGCAACCACGGGTTCGCTGAAGTGCACCCAGTCGGTGATGATCTTATTGCTGGAATAGATTTGTTTTCCCGTCTCCGCGTCAAATGCGAAGAGAGTGAGATGGTTGACCGGAGTGGAGCGGTATTTCGCGGATAGCGGGTTGTGATTTATTTGATCCTGGGTTCCATGAACATCTGCCGGACTCTGGATGGTCTGCTCTCCAGTCTGGATTGCATACAGGACACCATTTGCAACCACCGGTGGATCGGGCACGATCATGTCAGGCGACGTCCATTGCGGAATCAACGACACCTTACCACCCTCGGCGACAACCTGGAACGCCATGATGCTGCCGTGGGTTGCGGCCCCACCGCTCGATTTGAAGGTTGGCGCATTTTTCGAAGGTGGCCCCCACATGGGCACGTAAAGGAAGCGATTGCCTTCCGGAGTCTGATAGCTGGTGATGGAGCCCCAAACTCCCTCACCCGGATTGCGTCCCTCGGCAGCATCGTTGCCGAGCTGCGGTGATTTGTATAAGGGGGTTGCGTGGTTCGGGCGGCCACCGCCGAGATCGGCAGCACTGAGCAGGTAGAGGAATCCCTCTTTGCCGGCGACGGCGATGAGTGTCCGGTTCTGGAAAGTAAAAACATCTGAACTTGCCGAACCCAGGTCGAGATCCTGAGCATTCAAATACTGCCAATTCGAGGGGGTAAATGAATCCAAGAGCCGGGTCACT
>DASRRN010000083.1:0-13517 GCA_035695685.1 Acidobacteriaceae bacterium
GACTACCATTGCACCAGGCGGCCGGATGAGCCGATTGTGCTCACCATGGAACGTTACCCCTGTTCGCCCGGACACCCAGCGCGGCAACAACATATTGCCGGCCGCTACGATCTATATGGCACCTCATTCGAGACCTTCGAAAGAAAGATCAGGGAGTTGCTTGCCCGCAGCCTTGGTTCCGGCGGTTTCGATCCCGCAAGCGACATCACCGCCATCACGGTAAATCGCTGGCCTCACGGCTACGCTTACCAGTACAACTCCCTGTGGGATCCGTTCTGGTTAAACGGGGGCCCCCTGCCCTGCGTCGAAGCACGAAAACCTTTCGGACGCATCGCCATCGCCAATGCGGATGCCGACGCCTACGCCTACACTGACTGCGCCATCAACCAGGCGTACCGGGCGGTGAGCGACTTGAAGATTAAAGCCGGTTGATTGCTGTATGAGTAACCCGCTCTCCGCACTGAACATCGAAGGCGTGAACAAAGCCTCGATTGGAAGTCTTGCCTGTAATAGAACCTTGGGTGCCCCACATCTCGCTTGTATTTCGCGAGATGTGGGATACCACGAAGCTCAACCCCTCACCCTTCAGGGATAAATCGATACCGAAAAGCGGGGGATAGGACTGTGGAATCCCACATCTCGCAAAATACGAGCGAGATGTGGGGCACCCAAGGTTCCATTACCCGTGAAAATCCCACCGGGGCAACAACTCCGTTCTAGGTCACTACCGCCGGATGACCAGGCCATGCTTTGCCACGCGATACGACACCCGCCAGGAATAAATACAGCAAGAGTCCAATCGGCCCAAAAAAGAAAGTCAACACCAGGCACGGGACCACCAGCACAAACGGTACGTGATTGCGGCGAGCATCGCGCACCTGCCAGCTACCAATGAAGAGATCGAAGGCCAGGTAATGCACCCATCCGGCAAGCACGAGCCAATGATCGGTGAAAAGTAACATGACACCATTGAGCGAGCTGAACCCACCCTTGTGGCCGCCCCAGTGAGTGATGATCAGCGTCAAGTAGAAGGCGCTGAGCAGAGCAGGCACCAGCAGACCGGTGATCAGCGAAGAGATCACACGCGAAGCACGGGGCGACCAACCCGTGACCACCAATAGCAGCCAACCAGCCATCGCCGTGCTGTTGCAAAGCCGAAAGAGCGCATCTGCATTCATGAAATGCCTTCCTTACTGTTAAAAATACTGCCGGCTGGGTTCCTTTTTGCAGTCGGCTTACTACTGATCGCGACCACAACGAACGCTGTAACCACCAACCACGCAGCAAAGCTTTCCAACGTTACACTATCCGGCTGTGCAATCGACTGCCCTCGGAAGGCCTGCCAGAGAACCAGTCCAAAAAGCCCCAGGTAACTGGCCGCTGCTGCAAAGATCAAATTACGCTGCGTGCCTTCGCCAACCGGCACGCGGCGACGCGCGATCCACCACGCCAGCAGCGGCAACACCTGCAAACCATGCATACCCAGAAAGTGAGCGATTCGCAGATCGCCGTGATCGGCGCTCCAGCCGGTAACCGGCAGTCCGCGACCGCCATCCGGAGCGCCCACCGTGTGCGCCCCCGCGATCGGAAGCCGCCCGGTAGCATGCGCTTCCGCCAATTGCCGCGAGTTCGGCACCGTCATCAGTCCTCCTGAGCCCGTCCCGATCAGCGCCAGCACCATGCCCAGCCGGAGCGACCAACCCCAGGCAGAATGAGCAAAGGATTCGCGGAAGAGGACCACCGCGAGCAGCAGCATCGACAGCCAGATGATGGCAATGCTCACCCCCATGACGCCAAAAACCGCGCCATCAAATTTTGTCGCAAAATTAAAATGGCTGCTGGTACCCCGCGCCGCCTGCATGTCAATCAGCGCGATTTCTATGAACAGGCATGCGGCCAAAAGGATGTCGAGCATTCGGCGAAGACGCGGCCAGATGCTGGTCGCTGCAATACAGAAGGCGAAGCTCCAGGCGGCAATCATAGTCGAAAGCGCGAACTTGACCGGCTTGAACCATGCCGGGGCTCCGGTAATGATGCGGCGGTCAACAACCAGGCCGAACACGCAGAACACGAGGTCCGCTGCCATGATGAACCCCACGACGGTCAACCCGGGCGATGCAGTATACCCCGCGGCGACCACCCTTCTCCAAGATGAAGAATGATTATCCATGTGAAAGAGATTAACATGCATGTTAATCGGATTCACATTCATGTAAAATTAAGTTTGTGACGGCTTCAAAAAAACGCCCTTACCACCATGGGGACCTGCGCGCAGCCCTGATCCGCGCCGCTCTATCCCTGGTCGAGGAACACGGTGTGAAGGGTCTGGCCTTGAGCGACGCCGCCCGACTCGCAGGGGTAAGCGTAGCCGCCCCTTACCGTCATTTCAAAGACAAGGAAGCCTTGCTGGCGGAGATCGCAGCGGAAGGACTTGTTCTATTTCGCGATGCCCTGGCGCGGGCATCGCAGACCTATTCTAAGGACAAGGTCAAGCGCCTGGTGGAGATGGGAGTCGCCTACGTCGATTTCGCGCTGCAACACCGCTCCCACTTCAAAGTGATGTGGGAGGGTGAGATTTGCAAGGCGAACTATCCGGAGCTGCAAAAGACGGCCTACGAAGCATATCTGCTGCTGGAAGGGGCGGCACTGGAGTTGCTGCCGGCGGCCGACACCGGACGGCAACAATCATTAGTTGCGACTGCTTGGAGCCTGGTTCATGGCTTTGCCACACTCGCGCTGGAGCGCGAACTCGAGGTTGTCGCGGCGGAGCAAGGGGACAAGAAACTGCTGCGGCAATCTCTCCATCTCCTGCTGGACCAGTTCGCCGCCTGACTACGGCATGTAGAAGACTTCGCGTAGCATGGGAAAACGCTCCCCGGGGAGCAGCGGATCGAGGGGAGCAAAATAGGGAGCCATCGCCTGCTGCCAGCGAGTATTGACCGGATCGGCTTCGATCCGTGCCCAGGTCTCGTCGAAATTCTCGACATGCATGGTTAAAAAAAGAAGCTGATCGCGACGAAAGATCGAGTATTCGGAAATGCCAGCGCGCTTGAGCAACGCCAGCATCTCCGGCCATACTGCTGCATGGGCCTTGTCGTACGCCTCTTCCGTGCCCGGGCGCAACCGCAGAAGGAATGCGACTCTTTGCATGATTGGGTTGCTGCAGACCTACTTCGGCTGAGAAACGATACGAAGATAAGGCTTAGGCGTTTTCCAGCCTTCGGTATACTTCAGCTTGGCTTCTTCATCGGAAACCGAGGGCAGGATGATGACATCGTCGCCCTGCTTCCAGTCCGCGGGAGTGGCAACCTTGTGTTTCGCGGTCAGCTGCATGGAGTCGATGACGCGCAGCAATTCCGGAAAATTGCGCCCTGTGGTCATGGGGTAACTCAAGTGCAGCTTGATCTTTTTGTCCGGCCCGATGATGAAGACTGTGCGCACTGTGGCATTGGTCGCGGCGGTTCGGCCTTCGGAAGTGTCGCCTGCATCGGCCGGCAACATGTCATACATTTTCGCTACCTTGAGCTCGGTATCGCCGATCATTGGGTATTCCACCTTGTAACCGCCGGTCTCCTCGATATCGATGGCCCACTTTCCGTGACTGCTTACCGGATCCACGCTCAGGCCGATCACCTTTGTATTGCGCTTTTTGAATTCGGGGTGCAGGCCGGCCACGCTGCCCAGCTCTGTGGTGCAGACGGGGGTAAAGTCCTTGGGGTGCGAAAACAAAACCGCCCAACCATCGCCGATCCACTCATGAAAATGGATCGTGCCGTGCGTCGTTTCCGCAGTAAAGTCGGGCGCTGTGTCGTTAATTCTGAGGGCCATCGGTGCGTCTCCTGCTTTCTAGGATCTCTTTGACTCAACACGGATTCTAGCAGGCAAATGCCGTCACGCCTGGCGGTAGGGGATCCAGACCTGCATGGCGGAGAGCTGGCGATTCGACCAGGCATAGTACGGGATAAGGCGCAACGTAGTCGGGCGAGGCGCTTCTAAATGTGGCGGTCCCGCCTGGTAGAGGTTGGCTGATTCAGCCGGAAGCCACGCGCCAGGGTGCTCCAACACTACTACCCCTTCGAGTAACTGGGGCTGATAGCGGGTTGTAGTGGTTTCAGCGATTCGGGCCGTATAGCGCGGAAAGCCTTGCGTGTCCGTAGCAGCCACCGCCTGATCAAGCTGCTCCATACAATAAACGATGGGTCCGCGCTGGAAGGCGACACGACCGCGATCGTCGATCACAGCCAGGTTGGCGTGTACTGCTTGCGGCTGCATGTCGAAAGTCAACTCAACCGCGTCGCCCGAGGACCAGCTGCGCTTGAGCGGCAAATACTGCCCGGGCGTGACGTCGGCCACTGGTTTGCCATTCACCTTGACCGTGTTGTGCTTCGACCAACCCGGAATGCGTACGAACAAAGTGAACTCTTGGGGCGAAGCCGGCGTGACCGCGAGGTGCACCGTTCCCTCCCATGGATACTGCGTAGTTTGCTTGATCGAGAGCCTGGCTCCGTTCTGCAGCTGCCAGTTGAGTTCGGAATTGTCGTAGAAATGCACGTAGACACCTTCCGCCGAGGTGCTGTAGAAGTAGCCCGGCAGGGACGCAAACGTACGTTCCAGGTTGGGAGGGCAGCACGTGGTGTCGTACCACGGGTTGCGGATTTTATCGCCGGTCGAGGGATCGAACGCCAGCGGGTTGCGATAACAGTAGAGTTTTCCATCCAGCGACATGCCGGAGTTGATACCATTGTACAGCGCCCGCTCCATCACATCGGTGAACTTTGCGTCTCCGCTGGCTGACAGCATGCGCCAATTCCACATCATGTTGCCGATCGCGGCGCAGCTCTCGCCATAAGCAGTTTCGTTGGGCAGTTCATACGCGTTGCCGAATGCCTCGCCATCGCTGCGTGCTCCCACCCCGCCGGTTACGTAAAGCTGGTGTGCAGCCAGATCGTCCCACAAGTGGTTCAGAGTTTTCCAGTAAGCCGGGTCGCCGGTTTCGAGGTAATAGTCCGTGGCCCCGCAACACGCATACATGGCGCGCACGGCGTGGCCTTCGAGCTTGGTTCTGGAGGTAAACGGGACGCCGCAGAACATGTAAACGATCTGCCGTTGCTGCAGCGGAATCCGCGGGTCTCCCTGAAGAATGTACCCCGCCAGTTCGAGGTAGCGCCGATTTCCGGTGGTGCGATAGGCCTCAATCAGCGACATTTCAATTTCGGGATGACCGGCCACGATGGGACCTTGGGTCGCCCCTGGGCCATAGCCTGGTAGTAGAAAGTTATCCACGAAGCGCAGGCCGGCGTTCAGCAGCGTCGGATCTCCCGTGGCGCGGTACCAGGCGATGCCACCCTGCAGCAGATGACCAATACAGTAGAGCTCGTGCCCGGTGGTTTGGGTTTTGGGGAGCATGCGATCGCTTTGCCTGGCCTCGACGAAGTAAGTATTGAGATAGCCGCTGGGTTCCTGCGCGGCGACGACCTGGCGAATCATCTCTTCACTGGGACCGCGCAGCTCTGGCAGCGGACCGGACTGCAGCGCGAACCCCACAGCTTCCAGCCACTTGTAAATGTCGGAGTCGGAGTAGACGGGACCGCGCTGGGGGGCGGTGGATTTTCCCTCCAGGCGGAGGAAGTTGTCCATGCGGCCATGGTCGACCAGTTCCTGACGCATGCTGGGGATACTTGACTCCACGTTGGTCTGGCGACGTCTTGACCAGAATCCGGGGGTGATGGTCACCGCTTGGACAGGAATGCTCTTCAGCTTGGCATAGGGCGAATTGCGGGTGGCGATAATACCGGCCTTGGCCCAGTCAGGATCGAGAACAGGCGCGTTCGAAGGTACACTCGATTGCCCGAGGGCGAAATCACCTGGGAGGGCAGCGGCGGCCGTCGCTGCAGCCGCGGTTGATAGGAATTGGCGGCGGGTGAGCGATGATTGGGAGTTCACGGATCAGGGCCTCTTAAGACGACTCCGCAGTATACGCCTCTCGGGATGGGTATGCGCCTACCCGATGGCACATGGTTGAGCATCCTATGTGCTGGCGCCGAAAATTGGGTGACCTATCTGATTTGGAGAAGAACGACGTGCGCTTCAAAGAAATAGGTGGTTCCATATATGAAACCAGAGAGCCTCTACGAAAATCCTGCTGCTGTCCAGTCCACAGCAGCCAACCGCAACCTGTCCCTATTTCCTCTGTCTCAATGCAAGGGTCCATACCAAGCTGGTGTGGATGGGCTCTTACGGGGTTGCTCTGCCGTCACTGGCTTGGGCAGCCAAAACCGGGATGCGAATATTCTGACCGGATTCGATGTGGTCAGGATTGTTTAGTGAAGGGTTCAACTCATGAATCTGTTGCAAAAGTTCCGACGTGCAACTTCCAAATCTCTCAATACAAATACCGAGCAAGGTCTGCCCAGCCGAAACGCGAACGATGCCCACAGAGTCCGACGTCGGTGGCGGAGTTTCATCTGCAACCAATGAAGGCGAAACTGCGGGGACGGTGGTCGGGCGCTCGTGCGGTGCGGTGACGGGCTCCGGTAGCGCGGGGGAGGGAGCGGCGGTCGGCGCGGCCGTATCCGGCTGCTCGGCGGAAGGAGCAGCCGGCTGCACAGAGGCCGCCGGCTCCTGCTTCACGACGGCCGTTGGAGCAGGTTGTGATGCCGCCGGGCGGCCCAGCCATCGCTGGCTTTCGAAGAGCGCCCCACCTACGGCGAGCAGCACTACGGCAGCGACCGCTACTTTGGGGAGCCAGGCCGCAAACCCCGATGGTGTGTTGGCAAAATCAGAAAATTCGAGGACCTTCACCGGAGTTGCTCTCTCCTCCGGCTTCAAAGGGAGCGAGGCTTTCTTCCGCCAGGGCCCAAAATCAAGATCAGCAATTACCTGGCGGACGATATCGCGATCAATTGGCTTCTGCTGCAAAGCACATCCCAGCGACAATGCATTGAAACAGAGATTATTGATGTTACGCGGAATGCCTTCGCTGCATAGCGTGATGAGGGCCAGCGCGTCTTTCGTAAACAACGGCATTTCGGAGTTGTATCCGGCGACCCGCAGCCTGTGTTGTATGTAGAGAGCAGTTTCTTCCGGAGTAAACGAATTGAGACGAGCAAATATTGAGATCCGCTGCCGCAGTTGCAACAGTTCCGGCGAACCTATATTGTCCGCCAGTTGCGGTTGTCCGGCAAGAATGATCTGGATCAGCTTGTCGCGTGAGGTCTCGAAGTTTGACAGCATTCGCACCAGCTCGAGCACCGAATCGTCGAGATTCTGCGCCTCATCGATGACCACCACCACGCGCTTTCCCAAACGGTATTGTTCGGTCACTAGATCTTTTAACCTGATTTGCATCTCAACCAGGCTCCCCTGTAAATCACGCACACCAAGGCCGGAGAGCAGCGATCGCAAGAGATCCAGTGGAGTGGATATCGTTTGGAACAGAAATACAATACGGGCCTTATCGCGAAGAATATGCAACATCTCGAAGAGCAGCGTGGTCTTTCCGCACCCCGGCGTTGCGATCAACGCGACAAATCCGCATCCCGCCTCGATCCCATAGACCAATGAGTTGAGTGCTTCTTTGTGCATGGGGGCTAGAAACAGGTAGCGGGAGTCGGGCGTGACTCCAAAAGGTTGTTCTTCGAGCCGGTAGTAATCTAAGACCATCATGGGCTGGCAATCCTTTGGCGCAGCGACCAAACATCGAACTGGAGAAGCTGCCGCAATTTTGAAATTCTCTGCCGAGCAGCGCTGCTAAAACATCAGCAGAACTTAGCTTCAGATCAGAAATTGATGTCTCTTCGGAAACGCAGGGTGCTGATTGGGGCCCACGGTGCAATCGGATCTCACACGATGCAACCTATCTAGGGAACCGTCCGCAGGACTAATCTGCTTCGGGTGGATCGAAGCGGGCAACGCTCTGCTCGCCGCGACCGGACGAGCTAAGAATACCACGGGGGCCCGCTCCTGCTCTATTTGATTCGCGCCGAGTCCACTGCGGACGGATCTGTCGACGAGCATCAGAGAATTAAATCCGCTTTAGAACGTGCAGCAAGGTTACCCGCAGCGAGTAAATAGTAACTAGGAAACAGGTGCCTTTTTCCGCTGCGGGCCTGCCCCACGGGAAGGACGTAACTTGTCAGCCAAGGCCGCCTAATCTCGAACCGGGCGTTTTGGCTTTCCCCGAATGAAGTGGTCACCATACTTCGCGAGAGAGCTCGTACTGCGGAGTGTTACTTCTGTGCAGTACTCGTCCGCACTTTTTATTTTCTTAGTCGGTGGTTGACCAACTATTGCACCGCGGTCGGCGCACAACCGAATGCTGTCGATCATGTCGGGATCGGGAGCGTTCCCTTATTAAGGACGGCCCCGAGAACCTGAACCCTGGAAGAGCGCACCTTCTTCGCTGCAGCGAGGGTTGTGTTCCGGCGGGTGGACTCCGCTTCGACGACCAGGACCATTCCGTCTGATAGCTGTCCTAGAGTGATCGCATCCGCGTACCGTGATAAGGGCGGCGCATCGACGATCAGAAAATCGAACGTCTTCCGTAACTCGGCAAATCGTTCCCTCATCCGTTCGGATGTCAGAAGGCTGGGAGAATTGGCCCCGAGTGAACCCGAGGATAGGAGCCATAGGCTTCCGCTCCATATAGGGTCGATGAAAGATTGGATGCTGCCTTCTTCCAGCAGCGAGTCAGTAAGGCCGCGGCGATCCGTCATGCCCAACATCCTGGGCAGTCCTGGGGACCGAAAGTTCCCCTCGACCAGACATACCACCCCGCGAGTGTTCGCCGCCAGGGCGGCAGCGACCGAAGCAGCGATTTGGCTGCATCCGTTGCCGTGATCGATGGCAGCGAACACCACCATGCGTGGCTGCTTCTGCGTCGTTTGCAGGAAGACTCGCTGCACCAGATCCTCCATCACGTCGCCGGCCAATTGGCGAGGAAGCGCCCGGTTGCACCGCTCCTCCGGAATGAACGACGGCCCTATGCTGCGGCTGGACGAAAGAACCTGGTTCCCATCCATCTCCCGCATTAACTCATAGTTTCTACTCATCTCTCGCCTACGCTGTCCTCCTTGGCACCGCTAACACAACTGTAATCCCAAGGCTCTCGATTAGCTCGTCTGCGCTGTGAAAACCCCGATCGAGGCAATCGACGATAATTGCAGCCGGAAGGCTGACGAAGGTGGCCAACGCCATGGCGATAAGCACAATCATACCTCGACGGTGCGCCGGCGACGAGGGTAGGGTCGGCGGCGCTGCAATCGTAACGGTTACGGGTCGGCGGCGGTCGAATGCACTGGCGGTCCGTTTCCGCTCTCGCGTGGAGAGATACAACAAATAGCTTTGTTCGTCAGCCTTGGCCTCACTCTCCACATCCGCTTCGTCGAAAACCCGGCCACTTGGTTTGATTATTTGCGCTTCAGCGTTCCTGCCGCCGCGCTCGATAGCTGCGAGACTCGCCCGGTGATTCGCCACGTCCGCCTGGTCATGCGTCAATTTCTCCCGCAATGACGCGAGCCCCCGATCGCGATCAGTCGCTTGACTCGAGTTTAGACCCTTCTCCGCTGCGGCGATGGCCGCTTTGGCTTCGGCAACCTCGTGATCGGCATCCCGCACCAGCGGATAATTCGGCGCATACTTCAGTAGGAAGTGCGCGCGCTTGGTCTCGGCGGTCCGAAGACGATTGCCGAGATTCTGTAGCAGAGGATCGTCTGTCTCGGTATTTGTCCTTGATCCCGATTTTTCTTGGGTGACCTTGATTTCTTCCTGATCGCGCTGGATCCGCCGTTCATCGGCCGCGATCACCTGCTCAATCGCTCGCGATTGGCTCGCCGCTGCGGTCAGTTGCGTGGCGGAGCCGGTGTTCGCGTCAGATAGGCCTTGCGCCTGACGGAATTGGCTCAAACCAGCCTCGGCGTCGTCCAAAGCCGCCTTGTAACCCCATACCTTTTGGGGTGGATCGGGGTAAGAGTCCGAGGTCGAATTGGTAGGGTGCTTCTCCAGATAGAAGTTGCGCAGGCTGTTCAGTACTCCATAGGCCAGGCCCGGATCCAGGGAGCTGTAGGTCAGCTCAACCTGGTTGCTCTTCGATCGGGTCTGAACCCTCAGCTGCCGGGTCAGCGTCTCCACCGCTCGCAAGACTCGATCTGCTTTCGCCTGCTGCGGGCGAGGAAAACTCAAAAAACTACTGCCTTGTTCGTTCTCCAGGCCGTTGGCGAGAACCACCTGTCGCAGGAGATCACGATTCTTAAGCATTCGCGCTTCCGCATCAACTTCTTGATTGGTTACCGAGCCCGTCTGCCTCACAGATTCGGTGGCATCCCCAGGGGTTGGCTCTTCGTGGCCGATCACAATGGAAAGATGCGACTCGTATTTCTGCAGTCGCAGCCCGGCGAAGGTCGCAACCACGAAGGCACAAAGGAAAGTGAGAACCAAAACTCTCTTGCAGCGGAACAATGGCGCCACCATATCGCGCACAGACAAACGTACATCGTTTTCTCTCGTTAACGAAGTCGGATTCATCTCTAACCCTACTTGTCTGCTCGGCATGGCTCAAAAAAAGTTGTGCGGTGGGCGAGCACGGATCAGCTTTTGACAAGTTGTGCCGGTATGCCTCTCGCCCGGTTGACAAAGCCCAGCGGGCAGTGAAAAGCGTTGTGCGCGGGGGAGCACAAGCGAGGCGTGCAAACAGGGTACTTGTCGCCTGGCAATTCAGTCTCGCATGATCGAATAACATTTACGAATAACTGGCAGCCAACAGCGATCGGGGGACCGTCACGCTCCGGCACCGCACAACACGAATTTCTTATCAAAAGTAGCGGCTGGCAAGGCTAAACAACACCGCGATCGCGATATCTCCATGCCTGGGCAAGGTATGGAAGGGAGCGAGTTGGCATTAAGCAATTTTCAGGTTAGCACCCAGCGATACGGGTACGGGAGCCCATCGCCCTCGCGTCATCAACTATAACGGTTGCAGGTTACCGGATGCGTCAAATTGCAGGTCGCGAGCGTTACCTGTGGTGCTCAGCCCCGGTCGCCCATTGATTCCATTTACACACGACTCGGAAACCAGGAAGCGTTCGAGATTGAGGGTGTCCGCAATGCGCACGACGCGCAATTTCTCTGGCTTCGGCTCGGCTAAAGAAGCCAACGCTGCCCCGATGGCCTCGCGGTCGTTCTCGAAGTAGATGGGAATTTTCGCCGGTAGCAGTCCGAGCGAAGTCAGCGCGTTCATATAGGTGTATTGCAGATTGAGCGACTTCACAAAACGAGCGGTCGTAAAGTCCGCCATGCCGATGCCGATGCCGTTGCCATTGCTGGCCGGGGTCAGATCGCGGACGAAAATGCGCGAGACTCGCGGCGTCACCGGGCTCTCGGAGCGAAGCGAAGCGGTGTATCCGGTAATGTCGCGGCCGATTACGTTGGTGTCCATGCCGGAGCCACTAATGTCTTTCCCGATGCGGTCAACGATTAACAAATCAATCTCGTCAAATGGCAAACGCGCCAGCAGCAACTGGGCCTTCTGAAAGAGCCTGTCCTCCTCGCGAACGATATGCTCCGGCCGGATGACCTCAATCACGGCCGTCTGATGATGCTGATCCTCCACCAGGGCAATGCCGCAGAAAACGGGCACAGCACCCAGGATAGTCTTTGCGAACGCACGCAGTACTACCTCGTACCCCAAATGCGCAGCAGCGCAATGCGCATTGTTGGCGCCTACTTGCTTGCCGAAGCCGATCACCAGCATTTTTTGGATGCCGCTGCCTAACGTTCCCCGAAAGTCGGTGTGCGGCTTGACCCGGTTGAGGACCACGATCCCATCGGCCGCAAACGCCGGAACACTAAACACGACGTCAAGCCCGTCGAAAGCGGTACCGATCTTTCTCACTTCCATGCTCGCTTCGATGGGGACGCCCATGCTCGCGGCCGTGACTCCGTACCCAGCCAGCATCTCGATCTGGCCCTCTGCGGTGGCTCCCCCGTGGCTCCCCATTGCCGGCACAATAAAAGGACGCGCTCCTGCTTTTATCAGGACGCCCAGGGTAGCCTTTACTATCTCTTTGAGGTTCGTAATGCCGCGGCTGCCAACGCCAAGAGCGATGCGCATGCCCGGCTTGATCTTTTCCCGCAGCCCACTTTGCGTGAACTGCTCCTCCAGAAGGCTGGAAAAATCCAATGTCTGCGAAGGCGGATAGCTCTGCCCCATTTCAATCATCCTGGGAAACTGATTGGACATGTTCATCAGAAAGACCTCATGACCCTACTCAATAAACAATACACGCGTCTCCCGGCGTTTTGCCGTGTGACTGCGACTACAAGCCAAGCCCTGACTCCGACTTCTTAGTCGAGATCTGGATGCCGCAGTCGGAGTAGTACTATTAGCCCTGTTGCAGGAGGAATTCTGATGCCCCTTACCAGACGCACCTTTTTAAGCTCGAGCTCCGCTGCCGCCGCCCTGATGCTGACTGGTGTGGGCCGCGCTGCATCTCTTGGGCTCCCCGTCGGCCTGCAACTCTACTCTGTGCGCACCCTGCTTCCCACAGATTATGCCGGCACCCTCAAGCAGATCGGTGCCCTGGGCTATAAGGAAGTCGAAGCTGCCGGTTTTTTCAACATGCCGGTCGAGCAGGTAAAGGCTGCCATGCAGGCCGCTGGCTTACGTTGTGTAAGCGCGCATTATCCGCTGCTGTTGCTCAGGCAACATCTCGACGAAATCCTGCCATTTTGCAAATCGCTGGGTGCAGGATTTGTGGTCTGCTCCTCACCTATGCATCAACAGGAAGGCGTTAAGGGTCCGCTCACACTAGATGACTGGCGCTGGAGCGCTGATCAATTCAACCAGATTGCGACAAAAGTACAAGCTGCGGGCATGCGTTTCGCCTATCACAACCATGTCGCCGAGTTCGGCGCCATCGGAGGCGTCTTGCCATACGATGAACTGCTGAAGAATACCGACCCCGCAAAGGTCAGCTTCGAACTTGACTGCGGCTGGGTAATCGTCGGCGGTCAGGATCCCGTGCAGTATTTGAAACAATATCCGACACGTATCGTCATGCTGCATATCAAGGACTTCAAAGACAACAAGCCGCCCTCAGTAGAACTAGGCACTGGATCAATCGACTACACGCCCATCTTCGCCACCGCAGCAGCAGCCGGACACATCCGTCACGCATTCGTAGAGCAAGAGGAGTTCCAGGGCCCGATCATGGAAGCGCTCAAGGTAGACGCGCAATACATGAAAAGTCATCGCGCCTGATTAAAGTCATTCGGCGGCCCCGGCTCACGGTGGGACATGCCGTAGAACCGCAGGGAAGCGCAGTGGAGAGACCTGCTGTGCTCTCAACGGTCCACGAACCAACATGGAAACGCCGCCCTCCCCTTTGTCATCCCGAGGTTGTGACTTTTTTGATTTTTCTTATTTTTGGCACACCCAACCGGAATGTTTTTCAAAACTCCCACAAGACCGTCATCCTGAGCGAAGCGCCTCGCGGATCTATCGCCTAACAGAGGGTTTACAG
>DASRRN010000084.1:0-4216 GCA_035695685.1 Acidobacteriaceae bacterium
CCAGACAAGCTGCCGTTGATCGGCCCTTCCGCAGAAGACGAGACTGTCTTTCTAGCCACCGGACACGAAGGTCTGGGTATCACCACCTCGCTCGCGACCGCGCAGCTTCTGGCAGATTCCATCGCAGGAAGAGCGCCGGCCATCCCGATCGAGCCCTACGCACCCTCGCGGAGAACTCTGTCCTGACCACGGATCGTCGGGTGCTCCACATCCCCGATTTCCTGTGAAGATCCGTGGATCTTGCGAGCCTCATGCGCCTTTTCTTAATGAAAGGCGCACAAGTAGCCCCGTCCGAGGCTGCGGGCAGGAAATTCGGGGCATCTCGCTCGGACCCCGGATTTCTTACCACGCAACGCCCTCATTGGACACGGCTGCGGCTTTCTCTTAAGGAAAGCCGCAGGAAGTTTGCTGGAGCAGCTGAGTTCGACGAAATCCGGGGTTTTCGCGAGATGTGGGATGCCGCGACCTGTCCTGGCCACTTTTCGGGTGCAACATGCCGATCCTGCTCCATTGGTAGACTGGTACAGGCGGCTAACTTGCAAAGGAGCACACCCTGGAGCTTGCACTGGAATTGAAACCCGTATCGCTCATCGGTTTTGGCGATGGCGCAGAAGGAGCATCCTTCACCGGAGTGAACCCGGCAACTGGGGCACCGCTGGAACCGAAGTTCTTCTCAGCAACTGCCGAAGACCTGGAACGGGCGGCTGCGTTGGCGCAAAAAGCTTTTCCTATCTATAGCAACTTATCGGGTAAGGACAAAGGCGCATTTCTGCGCAAAATCGCGGCTTCTATCGAGGCAGCCGCCACCGCCATTATCCAGCGGGCCCATCTCGAAACAGCCATCTCTCAGGCCCGCCTGACCGGCGAGGTAGGGCGGACCTGCGGCCAGCTGAGACTCTTTGCCGAAGTTGTGGAAGAAGGTTCCTGGGTGGACGCGCGTATCGATAACGCCGATCCCAATCGTAAGCCGCTCCCCAAGCCGTCCATCCGTTCTATGAACAAGCCCTTGGGCCCAGTGGCGGTTTTCGGCGCCAGCAATTTTCCTCTGGCCTTTTCCGTTGCCGGTGGAGATACCGCGTCCGCGCTCGCCGCAGGCAATCCCGTCATCATCAAGGCGCACCCGGCGCATCCGGGAACCAGCGCGCTCGTTGCCCAGGCCATTCGCGAGAGCGTGAAGGCATGTGGGTTGCCCGAAGGTGTCTTCTCCATGCTCTTCGACTCCGGTGTGGATGTAGGCGTCCAGCTCGTAAAACACCCCGCCATCAAAGCAGTGGCATTTACCGGCTCCTTTGCCGGCGGCACGGCCCTCATGAAGCTGGCTGCCGCGCGTCCGGAGCCGATCCCTTGCTACTCGGAAATGGGCAGCGTCAACCCCGTGTTCGTCCTGCCCGGCGCATTGAAGCAACGGGGAAGTGCTGTGGCCACCGGTTTGCAGGCCTCCTTCACCTTGGGCGCCGGTCAGGTCTGCACCAAGCCAGGGCTGGTGCTGGTACCCCAGCAAGACGGCACACCCGGATTTATGAAGGAGTTGGGCGAAAAGGTCAGCGGCACCCCCACGCAAACCCTGCTGACCAAGTCCATCGCTGATCGTTACAAGTCGGCAGTCAAGGGCCGCCTGTCCGATGCCAACTTGCTTGCGGAGGGGGCAAAAGCGGATACCACCACCGATGCCGCCGCCGTACAGGCCTCTCTTTTTGTCGCGGACTATAAAGACCTGATGGAGCACGAGGCGTTGGCCCAGGAGATCTTCGGACCCACCACCGTCGTGGTCGGCTACCAGGATCGCAAGCAGCTGCTGGCGGTTGCCGAGCAATTGGAAGGTCATCTGACCGCGACCTTGCAGGCGGACGAAAGCGAGCTGGCAGACTACGCCGACCTGATCGCCATCCTCTCGCGGAAGGTGGGCCGTTTGATCCTGAACGCCTATCCCACCGGAGTTGAGGTCTGCCACGCCATGGTGCACGGGGGCCCATTCCCGGCCACCAGCGACGGCCGCTCCACGTCCGTGGGCACCCAGGCCATCTTCCGTTTCACCCGGCTGGTCTGCTACCAGTCTTTTCCCGACGCCGCGCTCCCGGATGAGCTCAAGAGCAACAACCCCCTCGGAATCATGCGCATGGTGGATGGAGACAGAAGCCGCAAGCCCTCCGCCTAGCACCCGGTATACGGTTCCGTGACGATCAACTGGGCATCCCTGTAAACTTTCTTGCGACACTAGGAGGGAGGGTTGGCCATGAAATTCGAGGACCAGAACCGCAGGGACTTCCTGAAAATGGGTGGCGCGACGCTTGCAGCTGCGGCTGTGCCAGCCGTCGCATCATGGAGCGCAACCAGTTACGCCGCGATTGTAGGCGCCAACGATCGTGTCCGGGTAGCGCTGATCGGTGCCGGCGATCGAGCCAAGCAGTCACTGGTTCCCGCCTTCCAGGACCATGCCAAGGAGCTTAACTTCGAGTTCGTCGCCGTCTCTGATATCTGGAACCGCCGCCGCGATGAAGGTGCGGCGTTCATTCAGAAGCAGTGCGGCGGCAGCCCCATTGCCAGCGTCCGCAACAACGACGAGCTCTACGCCCGCAAGGATGTCGATGCCGTTATCATCGCCACTGCCGATTTTCAGCATGCTTTGCACGGCGTCGAAGCGGTGCAAGCCGGGCGGGACGCATACGTGGAGAAACCCACCGCTCACACCATGGAGGATGCGCGGGCATTTCTGGCTGCAGTGAAGCAGACAGGAAAAGTCGTAGCCGTAGGTACCCAGCGCCGCAGCACACCCAGCTATCAGAAGGCCTGCGAGTACATTCAATCTGGAAAATTCGGCGACATCGTCGCCGTCGAGATGACCTGGAATGTCAATCAACCGGGCCGCTGGCGCCGTCCTGGAGTAGTGCCTCTGTTGAAGGAGCAGGATACGGATTGGAAGCGCTACTTGCTCAACCGGCCATACGAGCCATTCGATGCCCGCAAGTATCTCGAGTTCCGCCTCTTCTGGCCGTATTCCTCTGGAATTCCTGATCAATGGCTGGTGCACCAGATCGACACCGTTCACTGGTTCACCGGTTACCCGCATCCGCGCAGTGTAGTGGCCAATGGCGGTGTCTATCTGTGGAAGGATGGCCGCAAGAACTGGGACACCATGACCGCCGTCTTCGATTACGGCCCGCTCGATGATCCAGGCAAGGGCTTTCAGGTGATTTATTCCTCGCGCATGACCAACTCCGCCGGAGGAATCAAAGAGATCTATTACTCCAACGGCGGCATGCTCGACATGGATAAGCAATGCGTGAATTCCGAAGGCGGAATGACCGCGAAGGCGGCCGCAGAAATGGGCATGAAGCAGAACCTGCTGGGCAACTACTCTCTCAGCGATACGATCATGAAAGCAGAGACCTCGGCGAACACGGGAAACGATCCCATGACCTCAGCCAATATGCGCAACTGGATGGAGTGCGTCCGCTCCCGCAAGCAGCCTAACGCGAGCATCGAGGCCGGATACAGCCATTCAGTGGCCCTGTGCATGAACATTGCTGCCATTCAGACCGGTCAGCGCGTCACCTTCGACGACAAGTCGCAGCGCGTGATGGCCGGGGATAAGGTCTATGAATAGGTGGTTCTTAGCCTGCCTGCTGGCAGCCTGTACTCTGCCAGGGACGGCATTTGCTGCGAACGGTACCAACGGGGTACAGGTCGTTGCTGACCAACCACATCAGCGCGTGGACATCACCATCGATGGCAAGCCCTTCACTTCCTATGTCTGGCCGAGTGTGCTCAAGAAGCCAGTGCTGTATCCACTGATCGCGTCAGACGGGATCGATGTCGTGCGCGGATTTCCCCTGGCGCCTCGTCCGGGTGAGCGGGTTGACCACCCGCACCACGCGGGAATTTGGTTCAATTACGGTAACGTAAATGGATTCGATTTCTGGAATAACTCGGACGCGATCAAGCCTGCGGACCGCGAAAAAATGGGGACCATCCACCAGCAAAGAATTGTCTCCACCACAAGCGGGCGAGACAGCGGGGAACTGGTCGTTGACTCCGTATGGACGACGGGCAGTGGCCGCTACATTCTGGAGCAAAGGACGCGGTACATCTTTTCCCGGCGACAGGATGAACGGATCATTGACCAGGTAACCACTCTGCACGCCCTTGACCACGTCGTCTTCAATGACGATAAGGAGGGTTTGCTGGGTATTCGTGTTGCTCGCTTTCTGGAGTCAGC
>DASRRN010000085.1:0-9124 GCA_035695685.1 Acidobacteriaceae bacterium
CGCAAATCGCTGTCAGAATGGGAATCGTTAGCGCGAGGACGCTAGCGTTCGACGCCAGCGTCTTTTGGACGCCGAGAACAAGGCAGAGTTGTGCCGGCAATACACCGAGCGTGCCGAGAAGGAAAATGTCGCAAAGGATCCTACGGCTCCCGGGGCGGAACAGGTCAAGGCTGAGCTTCGCGAAGGGGATAATCAGTAAGGTGGCAATCGCCACGGGCAAAAGAGTGACCAGTATCGGCCCAAGCTCGCGAACTGCGAGCCTCGCCCCCGAGAACTGAAAAGCCCACATGGCGTTGACGACAATCAAGACGCCGAAGGCGAGCCCCGGGCGCCCAGTCAAACGGTTCCCGACTGGGCCTGACACGGCCTTGCTGCCTGATGGAGGGGTCGCTGTAACGTCCATTCTGGCGATGATGCTACGGTCCCGCTTCGGGCGGGTCAACACTTCGTCGGTTTCTTAAAGAAGCCGTGTTCATTCTGTTGGACGGCTTCCTTCCGCCCATTCCGAAACCTGCACCACTGCGGTTCAGTCGCGCTCCAGAGGCGTTCAATAGGGTGGATACCAGCTTGCCCAGTACGGCGAAAGAGCTTGCATCGGCTCTGCGGCGTGTAATAAACGAGACTCGGCGCAAGCTACTGCCCGCGCTGTGGAGGCTGTCTTATGCGACGCATTTGGTATCCAGTCGGTATCCTGTGTCTTGCAGTGGCCGCGGCAAGCGCGCAGGAATATCGCGCAACGGTCCTCGGCACCGTAGCAGACAAGTCGGGAGCGACGGTCCCTGGCGCTCGGATCGTGATTACGAACACGGCGACCGGCATCGTAACAAAGTCGGCGACGAACTCCTCTGGCGCTTTTGTAGTACCCTTCCTGGCACCGGGAACCTACACTCTCGATGTTCAGCATCCTGGATTCGAAACGGTACGACAGACCGGAATCGTTTTACAGGCGAATCAGAGTATGCGCATCAATCTGGAGCTGAGGCCAGGCGCAGTCACGAGCAATGTGACGGTCACTTCCGAAACACCTTTGCTGAACACGGCCAGCGCCAACAATGGCCAAACCATTGATGCCCGGCAACTCGTAACGCTACCAGTGCACAGCCTCAATCCAATGGAAGTGATCAATCTATCGGCAGGCGTGCAATATGAGGGCGGCCTGCAGTTCTACCGTGCTTACGACAATGGTTCGATCGAGGCCTATTCGATCAATGGTGGTGGAGAGTCGCAAAACAATTATCTGCTGGACGGCTTTCCAAACAGCACGCTGACCTTCTATGAAACGCGCCCGCAGGTCGCATTCGTGCCGCCGATCGAAGGCGTTCAGGAAACCCGCGTTGAAACGAACAACTATGACGCCCAATACGGTGGCACTCTAGGCGGAGACGTCAGCCTGGTCACAAAGTCCGGAACTAACAATTTCCACGGAGCAGCCTACTATGCTATGCACCGGACCTATCTAGACGCGAATACTGTCCAAAACCCGGGTGGCGCGACGCCGTTCGATCATGTTGACCAATACGGCTTCGAGCTTAGCGGTCCGGTGCTCATTCCTAAAGTCTACAAAGGCAGGAACCGCACCTTTTTCATGTTTTCCTACGAGCGCTACGATGACAGCAAGCCTCAGCCTGCTGAGGGCTCAGTCCCGACAGTGGCGCAACGGGCCGGCGATTTTTCCACTACCTATAACGAATCGGGAAATCTGATTACGATCTACGATCCCAACACGACGCGGCCCAACCCAAGTTTCGATCCTTCGCAGCCGGTTTCGTCGACGAATCCTCAATACCTCCGCGACCCATTCCCGGGAAACCAGATTCCCCAAGCGCGGATGAACCCGGTAGCGCTGCGCATTTTAAATGACATTCCCGAGCCCAATGCGCCGGGCGATTCGACCACGCATCTTATTAACTGGCTGGCTCCGGGAGTAACCGCCTTCGATACATTCAACAACTTCCTTGCACGCGTAGATCATCAGTTCAACGATAGGTGGAGGACGTTTGGGCGATGGGATCACAACTATCGGAACGGGGCAACCTATAACGAATACAACTGGCAAACTCCAGCCCGGCAATATCTTCAAAATTTGCGACAGAATGACGGCTTCGGTCTTGACGCGGTAGACATTCTCAATCCGCAAAGCATCATTACAATTCGAGTCGGATACAATCGCTTCCTGTACAGCAGCAATCCGATCGTCCAGGATCTCTCCCACCTGGGCATCCCGATTCAGAACCAACTTCAGGAGCCCGGCCTCTATCCCCTCGTCAATTTCACAAACTACATTGGCACGGGCATCAATCAGAACGACGTCTCACCCTTCGAAAACTATTCGGGTCAGGTGAGCATGATCAAGAATATCGGCCGCCACTCACTCCAGTACGGAGTGGAATATCAGCTGCAACACTTTGCCGATGTGGGACGCCAGAATGGCCAAGGAGCGTACAACTTCACGCCAGGCTTCACGCAGCAGAACCCACAGATTCCGGACCCGGCGAGCGGCCACTCTATCGCGTCGTTCCTGCTGGGCGATATGGCGAGCGCGAGTGTCAATCTGAATGCTGCACCCTACATCAGCTGGCATGATCTAGGCCTCTATCTCGAGGACAACTGGCAAGCGACTCCTAAGCTGACGCTCAATCTGGGTCTTCGGTGGGACTACCAGGCACCGCCGGAAGTGAGGCATAACGCGCAAAACCGGGGTTTTGCTTTCAACGCAACGAGCCCGATTCAAGTGACGGGAATGAACCTGAAGGGCGGGTTGCTCTTCGCCGGCGTGGGCGGCCAGTCCAGCGGCGCGTTTGCCGAGGAGTACTCGAACTTGCAGCCCAGGTTCGGATTCGCCTTTCGGCCCTCAGCAAACGGGCCGCTGGTAATCCGCGGCGGCGTAGGGCGGTCTTTCGCGCCCTTGAACTACTATTACGGAGGGAATATCGGATTCGCGCAAACTACCACCGCACAGACCACGACTCCCGGCTTTACGCCTCTGAATACTCTCTCGAATCCATTTCCGAATGGCCTAGTCAAGCCCACCGGATCGAGTCTAGGCCTGGCTACCCAGGCAGGCAACGGGATCACCTTTACTTCGCCAAACTGGAAACTGCCATACGTATGGCAATTCTCTCTCGGCTTTCAGTATGAGATACGCCGGAACATGCTTCTGGATATTTCCTATGTGGGATCGCAGGGCAGGGATTTGGCTGTTAACAAGGAATACGACTTCCTCACGCCGGCTCAACTAAAACTGGGAGCCGCTTATTTGAACCAAGTTGTTGCAAATCCGTTTTATGGTGTGCTGCCCGCCAATACGGCAATTGGAGCGCAATCGACCACCACCCAGGCCCAGTTGCTAGTCCCTTATCCACAGTTTACGAATGTGACCGACACCGCCGACAGCATCGGACGCAGCCAGTACAACTCACTTCAAATCAAGGCAATTCAACGCGTGAAATACGGCCTTGAGTTCATGGCTTTTTACACCTGGTCGAAGGACATGGATGCAAACTACTTCATCAACCCTCAGGACTCGCAGCTGAAGAATGGGTTGGATTCGTTCGACGCACGTAACCGTTTCATCGTGACCGGTACGTATCAATTGCCATTCGGGTATGGCCGCGAATGGCTGAACAGTGGTATCGCCTCGAGCCTCATTGGAGGATGGATCGCCAGCACAACGGGTGTCATCCAGTCTGGAACACCCATGCCGAATCCGTCGGGATACTACATCGAGGGGAACCCGTGCCCATGCGGCCGGAGCTTGAACCAGTGGTTCAACACCTCATCCTCGATATGGGTACCGATCTCACCTTATGCCTTGAGCACCACCCCTCTTTACAACACATCGATTCGTAATCCAACAGCGCCGCAGTTCGACGCCTCGCTCTTCAAGACCTTTCATATCCGGGAATCTCATGAACTGAAAGTGAGGATAACGGCGCTCAATGTTAGTAACACGCCGTTTTACTATCCGCCGGATAACGACCCGACGTCGCCGACCTTCGGCCAGGTGATTATTTACCAAATGAACCGGCCCCGCAGCGTCGAGTTGGGAGCGCGGTATAGCTTCTGATGCACAGGGCTACTGCATGAACGGAGGAGCTTTTGCACTGAAGGGTGGGCTGCCTATGAATGTCCGCAGCATGGGCGCATGTTTTCTGGGGATCGTAGTGGCAGCTTGCTTCTTTGGCAGTACATCGTCCGCGGCGAGCACCATGCGGGGCAATGGGAAAGGTGCGACGGCTAAAGAGGCGAAGAATGCGCCCTACATATTAGTTGGAGCTGGGGACGTCGCTGGATGCACGGACCTTTCCGGCGCGCACGCCACGGCGAAGCTGCTTGCCCGTAATCCAGGCACCGTGTTCGTCGATGGCGACCTCGCTTATCCGGATGGGAGCCTAGCCGAATTCGAGCGCTGCTACGCTCCCACCTGGGGCCGCTTCAAGGCGCGAACCCGTCCAGCGCTAGGCAATCACGAGTATGAGACAAAAGATGCCAAAGGCTATTTCGACTATTTCGGACGGAGAGCGGGGCCGGATGGAAAGGGATACTACAGCTATGACCTCGGCTCGTGGCACATTGTTGTGCTGAACTCCAACTGCTCGGATGTACCAGGAGGATGTGCCCCCGGTTCTCCCGAGGAGATATGGCTGCGAAGCGATCTTCAGCGACATCCGGCGCAATGCACGCTGGCCTATTTTCACCAGCCCCTTTTCAGTTCGAGTGAAGTTGGCAACGCTTCGGAAGTGAAGCCGTTCTGGGAAGACTTGTACCACGCGGGGGCGACGGTGGTCGTCAATGGCCACGCTCACGACTACGAACGATTCCTTCCCCAAGATCCCGACGGCGCGGCGGACCCGCCGCATGGCATCCTCGAAATCATTGCTGGCACTGGCGGAAAAGATCACGCCCATTTTGTCCACATCAATTCAAACAGCGTCGTACGCGACAACACCGCTTTCGGCATACTTAAGCTGACCTTGTACCCAGGAAAATACGATTGGAACTTCATTCCCGTGCCTGGGTCCACTTTCACCGATTCGGGGAGCGGTTCATGTCACAGCCGTTGATTGATTACCCTGACGAGCGGCGAAGCCTCTATGGCAGGAGATCGAAATGAACAGGGTAGTGTTGCGGCATCCCGACAAAGCGATTGACACCGGCGCTTACTCGTCCGGGATTCTATGTGATGGATGGCTCTATGTAAGCGGCCATGCCGCATTGGATCTGACGATCGGCGAAGTGGTGGGCGGGAGCGTCGAGGAACAGACGTCTTTAACCCTCCGCTCGATCGAAAAGGTCTTGCATGAAGCAGGATGCTCTCTTGAGAATGTCGTAAAGTGCAACTGCTATCTCGCACGGATGGAGGATTTTGATCGGTTTGACCGGGAGTACTCGAAGCATTTTCAGATTCCGCCCGCTCGAACCACGGTTCAGTCTGGACTTGGAGGCGGACTGCTCATCGAGATCGACGCCATTGCTCACGTTCCATCGCGGCAGGACTGACGAACGATGTTAGCTATGCGCAGCCATTACGTTGAGGTGAACTATCTCAACACGATTGGCGAAGCGCAGGTTTCTATTTCAAAGGCTATCCGCCCGTCACTGTGGCTCACTTTCTTCATCATCTCTGCCTTCTTGCAGTCGAGCGACAATGCACGAGCTCAATCATCAGCTTTGGTAGCTACGCCCCCAATGGGATGGAGCAGCTGGAATCACTTCGGCGGCAAGGTAAATGACGCTGATATTCGCGCCGCGGCAGATACGATGGTTGCGAACGGAATGCGCGATGCCGGTTACGTTTACATTAACATCGACGACGGCTGGCAAGGAGAGCGCGACGCTAACGGAAACATCCGCGCGAATCAGAAGTTCCCGGATATGGGCGCCCTCGCCGCGTATGTTCACTCCAAGGGATTGAAATTGGGAATTTACTCTTCACCTGGCCCGAAAACCTGCGGCGGCTATGCCGGCAGCTATGGCCATGAGGAGCAGGACGCGAAAACTTTCGCCACCTGGGGTATGGACTATCTGAAATACGACTTATGCAGCTACGAATCCATTATGGATATGTGGGACACGAAGCACCCCGATGAGCCGCTAGCTGCAATGCGGATCGATAAGGCTACGGCCATGATGGAAGACGCGTACCGCAAGATGCATCGCGCGCTCCTGGGCACCCACCGAACGATTGTTTACAGCATCTGCCAGTACGGGATCGGCGACGTGTGGACATGGGGACCAAGTGCAGGAGGGAATCTCTGGCGCACAACCGATGACATCCGGGATGACTACCGCAGCATGTCGCTGATCGGTTTCTCACAGGCGGGACTAGAGCGCTTTGCGGGGCCCGGCCATTGGAACGATCCGGACATGCTGGAGATTGGCAATGGTGGTATGACGCCCGACGAGTACCGTACGCAAATGAGCTTGTGGGCGATGCTAGCCGCCCCCCTGCTCGCCGGGAACGATTTGACGCGCATGGATACGACGACGAAAAGCATTCTGATGAACAAGGATGTGATCGCAGTCGACCAAGACCGCCTGGGAGTGCAAGGCAGACGGATAGGTCCGCTCCAAATCTGGATGAAGCCACTTAGCGGAGGAGCCAAAGCCGTCGCGATTTTCAACACGGTTATCGACGACCAAGCGATTCCAATCACGCTCCGTCTCAAGGACGTTGGATTTACCGGCGCTGTCAATGCTCGAGATCTCTGGGCGCACAAAGATCTGGGAGTGATCGGTGGATCCTATACGGTCGTGCCGCCACCCGGCGGAGTTGTGATGCTGCGGCTTTGGAACGGCGTTCCCGAAACACCGGTGTCGGGCGAGGACCGCCGTTAAGACTGAGTTGGGAGGAACATGGATGCGGCGTGCTGCTGTTACTTTCTTGTCGGTATGGGTCACGACCACGTGTGTGTGGGCAGCGCCAAATCATAGCCCACTCCTACCACGCCCCCAAAATGTGCAATATGGGACCGGCCAAATTGCCCTGCGCAACCTCACGATCGAATTCTCCGCATCTCCCAATGATGAAGACCGCTTTGCGGCCGGGCTGCTGGCACGGGCGATTGAGACGCGAACGGGAGTTCTGATCCCAATAACGAAAGACCACGCGGCCAAGGATGCAATCGTCCTTGATCGAACCGGGATCGGCAGCGATCTCCCGCTACCCGAAGATGTGCCGGGGCCCAGTTCCCGGGAGGCATATGATGTCACGATCACGCCTACCGGTGTGACGATCCGCGCTCTCTCGTCAACGGGGATTTTCTATGGCATCGAGACCCTCACGCAGATGATCGAGGGGCAGGAAAGAGCCGCGATGTTTCCCATTGCGACCGTTCATGACTGGCCGTCATTGGCTTTCCGGGGAACATTGGTGGACATAAGCCACGGACCGCTGCCTACGTTGCACGAGATCGAACGGCAACTCGATTTTCTGGCCCGTTGGAAGGGTAATCAGTATTACCTCTATAGCGAAGCCAGCATCGAGCTTGCGGGTTTTCCGCTTCTCAACCCCCGGGGACGGTTGAGCAAGTCGGAAGTGCAGCAAATCATCGAATATGGCCGCGAGCGTCACATCGACGTCATTCTATTTTGCGACCTGTACGGTCACATGCACGACCTTTTTCGCATCGAGAAGTACTCCGATCTCTCCGATTTGCCTCACGGCTCCGAATTCGATCCTCGCAATCCGAAGGTGCTTCCACTCTTAACGGATTGGGCGGCTCAGCTTTCCCAACTCTTTCCCAGCCCGTTTGTCGCTATTGGGTTTGACGAGACATTTCAATCGGAAATGACTGCGGGAAGCGGGACTCATCAGGAAAATCCCAATCAACTGTATCTGCAGCAAATCACCGCAGTGACCCAGTTGTTCCAGCAGCACGGCAAGCACGTCATGGCTTTCAGCGACATCATGTCCGATCGTCCGGAGATGATCCCACATCTGCCAAAGGGCCTGATCGCGATTCCGTGGCATTTCACTGCCGAGGATCCGGAGTACAAGCACCAGCTAGCCCCGTTGATTGCCAATCACATTCCGTATTTTGTCGAGCCCGGCCTCATGAGCTGGGCACAAGTCGCTCCAGATTACGACACGACATTTGAGAATATCGATACGTTCCTAGCCGCCGGACGCAAATCACATGCGCTCGGACTGATCAATTCTGTCTGGTCCGACAATGGTCAAATCCTGTACCGGATGTGTCTGCCGGGCATGGCCTACGGGGCGGCGGCCGCATGGCAATCCCAGCTCATGAACCGGGCAGATTTCTTCTCTGAGTACGCGCAAATCATGTACCCAGAATCGGTGGCGCCCGACGTTGCCTCGGCTCTTGAAAACATGAACCTCTCCGAGCTCAGCTTGCAAAAAGTCCTGGGTCAGCAGACGATGTTTGCGTTTTGGGAGGATCCTTTTTTCCCCGCCTATTACAAAGCCCTCGCCGGCCATGAATCAGATCTAAGGCAGACGCGGTTGTATGCAGAGGACGCCGAGACCTCGCTCATCGACGCGCTCTCTAAGAAAGGCGATCCGGAAACATTGGCCAGCCTTCTGGTCGTGAGTAGGCTGCTGGATTACGCGGGCGCGCGGTTTCAGACTTCGCTCGATCTCGCCGGATTATGGTCGCGTCTCGGCCCGAAGCGGCCGGACACAAATCGTTGGTGGGAGAATTGGCAATCCATGGTGACCTACCAAAGCCATTCCCGGCTGGTTGATCTGATGGACGCAATCACAGAGCTTCAGCCTCTCTATCGCAAAGAGTGGTTGATGGAATACACGCAGTACCGGCTGGATTCAACACTGGGTAGATTTGACCACGAATATCAATATTGGCGCGCCATCCAGGAGAAACTGATGGAATTCTCCGACAGCACAAAGGAAGGCGATTCGCTGCCAGCGTTAGATCATCTCATCGAAGAGCGATAACCTTCATGCCAGCGGCATGGTCGCGTGGCCTCAAACCCACTGCGTGGGTCAAGACAGCGAGCCCAGTCAGCGGCCACGGTTCATCGAAGCCATAGATGAACGACATTGTTGGGGCGCTGGCTCAGCGTGTTCCTCGACGACCTCTGCAATCGAACCCTGCCGGCATTTCGCTTCGATGGAGGTTTCGGAAGGCAACCATGGCTC
>DASRRN010000086.1:0-10604 GCA_035695685.1 Acidobacteriaceae bacterium
CGAACCAGGAACGCTTTAACGACAATGTCATTCGGTGCGCGTCCTGCCGGGAACAGCGTAAGCAGGGAAGGAGGGGCTGTGCGCACCACAGCAATATCTCCTGACTGCGCATCCACCACCAGAAGAAAATGGCCGGACGCAGAAAAAGCCAGCGCGTCGGGACCCTCGCCAACCTTGACCCCCGCACCGATCAGCTTGCCGTCGTCAATGCCGTAAATCGCCACTCGTCCCGCGCTGAAATCGCTCACGTATAAGAGAGAGTTGTCCGCGCTCACCAGGCCGCGCACGGGATGCGCACCTATCAGGTAGGCGCCCCCGACCTCGTTGGAGGAGGTGGTGAGCTCGGAAATGGTGTCGCTGTCGTAATTGGAAACGAATGCCTCCCCGCCATCCGGCTTCAGAGCGATGTGCATGGGCGTCTTGCCTACGTCGAGGAAAGTGAGAAGAACGTCGGCCGGTACGGGATCGCTTCCCGTGGTACGGGCCAACCCGATCACCATGATCTGGTGGCCCCCGGAACAGGCAATAAAGGCCTTGGAGGAATCAGGCAGGATGATCGCGTCCGTTGCCCCCGGGCAATGATCGAAGCTGCTTCTTACTCTCAACGAGTGCACATCCGCGATGCTGACGCTGCCGCTGATACGGTTGGTGATTACCAGCGTCTTCCCGTCATTGGCAATGCGCGCCATCCCCGGGCCCTCGCCGGCGCCAATCACCCCAATCTCACGCCGGCGCCCAAGGTCCAACACCGAAACATTATTGGATTTTGAATTGGCAACGTAGGCCCGATCACCCTGCTCGTCCACGTCGATGAATTGCGGCTGCCGCTGCACGCGAATGGTCGCAGCCACGGTGTTGGTCTCTGCATTGATCACGGTGACGGTATCACTGCCGGAATTCACCACATACACTTCGTTCCGCCGGGGGTTCACCGCCAGACCGGACGGGGTGGAACCGACCGCGATCACACGGTCCTGCCGCATGTTAACCACGTCAAGCACGGTTACGGTATTGCTGCCGCCATTACTGATGTAGGCGTACTCGCGATAATTCGCCGGATAGTTGGGAAAATCACGCTGTTGGCAACCCGCCGCGCCCAGGGTGATCAGGGCCAGCCATGGCAGGCAGCGGCTTGGCAGGAGTCGCACTACGGTCTCTATACCCTCGCGGCAGGGGCGGGCTCGACCATCGTGATTCCGCGGGGCAAAGAGCGGTGAACCGCCCCAGCGATCTGTGCTATCTCATCCATGAGTTCAACAAACTGGTCGGGGTAGACCGATTGTGCGCCGTCGGAGAGGGCCTTATCCGGCTGGTGGTGCACCTCGATCATAAGGCCGTCGGCCCCGACCGCTGCAGCCGCGCGAGCGAGAGGCAGAACCATGTTGCGTTTACCTGTGCCGTGGCTGGGGTCGACGATGATGGGCAAGTGACTAAGGCGCTGCACCGCCGGCACGATACTCAGGTCAAGGGTATTCCGGGTGTGATCGGCGAAGGTACGAACTCCGCGTTCGCACAGAATCACCTGGTAGTTGCCTTCACTCATCACGTATTCGGCCGCCATCAGCAGCTCGTCCAGGGTTGCCGACATGCCGCGCTTGACCAGAACAGGTTTGCGGGTTCGCCCGGCGCGCTTCAGCAAGGAAAAGTTCTGCATGTTGCGGGCCCCGATCTGAATTACATCGGCGTACTCCGCAACCAGGTCGAGGCTCTCGTTGTCCAGCGCTTCGGTAACAATTCGCAGGCCGAACTTGTCCCGTATCTCGGCCATGATCTTGAGCCCGTCTTCGCCCATTCCCTGGAAGGCATAAGGGGAAGTGCGCGGCTTATAAGCGCCTCCGCGAAAGAATTGTGCTCCGGCGTGCGCGATCCGTTCCGCAATCGTAAAAGCCTGCTCCCGTGACTCGATCGAGCACGGTCCGGCAATCACCGCCAGGTCCCGGCCGCCAATGGTCGCATTGGTGCCCGGGAAAGTAATGATTGTGTCCTCTTGCTTTACATCCCGGCTCACCAGCTTATAAGGCTTCGTGACCCGGATAACTTCCGCGACCCCGGAAAGTTCTTCCAGGTCGCCCTGATCGACGGCGCTGCTATTGCCGGTGATTCCGATGGCGGTGCGCTGTGCGCCCGGCATGGGGTGGGCGCGAAAGCCCAGCAGTTGAATTTGTTCGCAGACTGCCTGGATTTCTTCCGGCGTTGCCTGCGGTTTCATGACCACGAGCATGGGGATGGACGACCTTTCCGTGCAGTCTAAGTGTACTGGCTGCAGTGAGGTGCGGCAAACATCTGATATACCTGAGCCGATGAATCAGGTTGGCGAGGTTAACCCAAAAAGGGCCTCTGCGGCGTTCCCGGACGACCAGAACGGCCTAAAACTAAAGTCGAATCCAAATGTCTTTCAAAAGAGCAATCAGGTGCATCGGATCGGACAGCGACGGCGCGAAGTCAAACTGCTCATAGTATTTGCGCGCCTCGTCGTCTCTTGCATGGACGGCAATACCACGAATACCGACTATATCCGCAGCCTGCAATGTGCGCTCAATAGCATCCTTCAGCAATCCCTTTCCTACACCTATTCGTTGCCAAGCAGAAGCGACTGCCAATCGGGCAAGAAGCATAACGGGAACTGGATGTTTAGCTAAGCCCTTTCTAAGACGTTCTGGAGCGTCGGCATACTCAATTTGACCAACAGCCAGGCTGTAATAGCCGACGACCTCTTTGTTGACAAGGGCCAAGTAGGTTGTGGAGGCACCCGGAGATTGGCTCTGCAGTGCGTGCTTCAATAGAAAGGAATTTAGATCTTCTTTCCCACAGTCAAAATTCCCTATGGGGTGATCGCGGCGGAGCTTTTCTACACTCCGCTCCCCGGTCATTTTTGATGTCCGGAGTCAAAGAATCCCGGCTCATCCAACAAGCGCTGCATGCGCGGGAGATGACGTGCAGGGGCATCCAGGACTTCGTGGAATTTTTTCCAAGAAGCAGCGTCAAGCCCAAAATTCCGCCGATCTGCCAATGCCTCATCTGCACGTGACAGCGCACTTTCCAAAACAAAGTCCGACAGCTTGCGATGAGACACGGCAGCTGCAGCCTGCAACTTCTCTTTAGCCGGGCGACTAATCCTTAAATCCAATTTCTCTGTGCGAAGCGCCGGCTTTGCCATGACTACCCTTCCTGTACACCCGAAGACGAATGCACATCACCTTTCTTTGAGTATCCCGTGCTGTCATGACAACGTCAAGACTTCTTCTCCTCGACTCTTTCCGAGGAACCTCTGTGGCGGGCTCAGCGGATCTGGTTGCAGTGAGCTGCGGAAAACGTCTGATATACCTGAGCAGATGAATCACGCATCCAGGCTTCGCCGGTTGCGCCGCCAGATGAAACAGCGGGGCATTGAGAGTTTGCTGGTCACGCATCTGGCCGACGTCCGCTACCTTTGCGGCTTTACCGGGTCCAATGCTCTTCTCGCGATTACCGCAACCCGGGCTGCCATGTTTACCGACGGCCGGTACATCGCGCAGGCTCGCCAAGAGACCAGCGCGGCCCGGGTGGTGATCGCGCCCAAATCCGCTCGCGAGGAGGCTTGCCGATGGCTCGCCGCGAGCGGCGCCAAACATTGTGCCTTCGACCCGGAAACGACCACGGTTGCAGACCTCGCGGTTTACCGCAAAGCCTTGCCTCCGGGGAGTCGAGGCTTCTTTGAGCCCCTGGCCGAGCCTCTGGTCCGCAATCTCCGTCTTATCAAGGACCAGGATGAACTGGGGCTGATGAAACAGGCGGCCCGGTTGGGAGTCGACCTGTTCCACGAACTTTTGCCCCAACTGGAACCTGGGCTACCCGAGACGACCGTGGCGGCACTGCTTGAGCAAAGCGCCCGTACCCGTGGCGCTGAAGGCATGTCCTTTGAGACTATCGTCGCCAGCGGCCCTCGGTCCGCCTTCCCCCACGGCCGCGCCACCGCTCAGCGGCTACCCCGTAAAGGCTTCTTAACCTTGGACTTCGGTGTTATTCTCAAAGGCTATTGTTCAGACATGACACGCACTGTTTTCCTGGGGCAGCCAACACGCCGGGAGCGCTTCACGTATGATTCTGTGCTGGAGGCGCAACAGGCGGCCGTTGCGGCGGTCAAGCCGGGAGTCTCCTGTGGTGAGGTAGACGAAGCAGCGCGTAGCGTCCTTCGCAAGGCTGGCTTGGCTGAGTACTTTACTCACTCCACCGGTCATGGCGTCGGGCTCGAAATTCATGAAGCACCCCGCATTGCCGCGGACCAGTCGCAGTCCCTTTTGCCGGGGATGGTCGTCACCATCGAACCCGGCGTCTACATTGCAGGTCAATTTGGAGTGCGCATTGAAGATATGGTTGTCGTTACCCGGGAGGGTGGACAGGTCTTAACCCAGGCCTCCACCGGTTGGACGCAACTCTGATGCAGACGAGAGATTCATGACGCCTGAGGAAATTAAAGAGTTACGGGAACTGATTGAGTTCCTGAAAGAATATGATATTGGTGACTTCGAATACGAACGCGGCGACTTCAAGATCCGCCTGAAGTTCGGGCAGCCAGTGCAGGGATCCCCCGCTTCGGTTCTCGATATCGCTCGGCTCGGGCAGTTGTTGTCGCACGGCCAGCACACGCCGCCTGCGGTCTCGCACGGCATTCATGCGGTAGCCTCTGCCGGACCGGCTGCGGAATCTGATGCCCCCGCGGCTCCGGCCGAGGAAGAGCAACTGCACATCGTAAAGTCGCCGATCGTGGGCACTTTCTACGAGTCGTCGTCTCCGGGTGCGGCCGCCTTTGTCAAGATCGGCGACGAGATTGAAAGCGGCCAGGTGCTGTGCATCGTCGAAGCCATGAAGCTGATGAACGAGATCGAATCGGATGCAGCCGGTGAAGTCGTCAAGCGTCTGGTCACCAACGGCCAGCCGGTGGAATACGGTCAGCCGCTTTTCGCTCTGCGGGTGCACTGATCCTTCCGTGCCCATAAACGTCACAGTAACGGTATGACCGCTCCCGGGTCGTGATTGGAAACATGTTTCGAAAACTGCTCATCGCCAACCGCGGCGAAATCGCACTTCGCGTCATCTGTGCCTGCAAAGAACTGGGGATCCGTACGGTTGCCATCTACAGTGAAGCGGACCGTAACTCTCTCCATGTCCGTTTTGCCGACGAAGCCATCTGCATCGGGCCGCCGCGATCCGCGGAGAGCTATCTGAATGTTCCCGCAGTGATTTCGGCGGCGGAAATCGCCGACGTGGATGCCATTCATCCCGGGTACGGCCTGCTGAGTGAAAACGCGAACTTCGCTGAGGTTTGCCGCGCCTCCAACATTAAGTTCATCGGACCCACTCCGGAAGCCACGCGGCTCATGGGCGAGAAGGAAAAGGCCCGCCAGGCCATGAAGCGGGCGAAAGTGCCGATCCTCCCCGGCTCTGAAGGCGTACTGCAAAATGAGGACGAGGCGTTGGCATGGACCCGTTCGGTGGGCTTTCCTGTCATCCTCAAAGCCTCGGCCGGCGGTGGCGGACGCGGCATGCGCGTGATTCGCTCAGAGGAGGAGCTGCCCCAGCTCTACCAGGCAGCGCACACCGAGGCCTCAAATGCCTTTGGTAATGGCGACCTGTACATGGAGAAATTCATTGAGCGCCCCAGGCACATCGAGTTCCAGGTCCTGGCCGACGAGCACGGCAACGTGATCTCTCTGGGGGAGCGTGAGTGCTCCATCCAACGCCGCCATCAGAAGCTGATCGAAGAGGCGCCCTCGCTGCAGGTGACGCCCAGAATCCGCGAAGACATCGCCAAGACCCTAAGAAGATGCCTGACTGCCATCGGTTATCAGAACGCCGGTACGGTCGAGTTCCTCATGGATGAGGATGGCAGGCTCTACTTCATCGAGATGAATACCCGTATCCAGGTGGAGCATCCGGTCACCGAGGCGGTTACCGGCATTGACCTGGTGAAAGCTCAACTGCGCATTGCGGCGGGCGAAACGCTGGCTAGTATTCTCCCCGAATCGATACCCATTCGCGGCCACGCCATTGAATGCCGGGTCAATGCCGAACACCCGGAGAAGTTCACCCCATCCGCCGGCCGCATCACCGCCTTCAATGTTCCGGGCGGCAACGGGGTGCGCGTGGATACCGCACAGTATGCCGAAGGCATCGTGCCTCCTTATTACGACTCGCTGATTGCTAAACTGATTGTCCACGGCAAAGACCGGACCGAGGCGATGGCCCGTATGTCGCGTGCGCTCGAGATGTTTGTGGTGGAGGGCATCCACACCACCATCCCGTTGCACCGCCGCATTCTGGAAGACCAGGAATTCCGCGAGGGAAACTTCGACACCAAGTACATGGAGCGCTTCTTCGAACGCGAGAAACTCCGCCGCGAGCAGATTCTTGCCCAGGTGTAAACTCCCCCGCCTCTATCCCATCCTGGATGCCGGCCTGTTGCTGCAGGCGGGTCTTTCGATTGAGGGTTTTGCCCGCGAACTACGTGAGGCCGGAGTCCGTTTCCTGCAGTATCGCGATAAAGAAGCCTCCGACGAACTCGTGCTGGAGCGGGCAGCGCTTTTGCGTAGCATCTTCCCCCCATCCGACAGCTGTCTCGTCCTCAACGACCGGGTTTCGTTAGTGATGGCAGCGCAATTCGACGGAATTCATGTTGGCCAGGAAGATTTATCTCCGGCCGAAGCCCGCGCAGTTCTTGGGACCGGGGTGCTCATCGGCGTATCGACCCACGGCGAGCGTCAGCTCCTCATGGCGGCCGACGGCCCAGCGGATTACGTTGCCATTGGCCCCGTCTTCGCCACCCTGTCCAAGCAGGTTCCAGATCCCGTAGTCGGCATCGACGGGGTTCGGGCAGCCCGCGCCGTGACCACCAAGCCGCTGGTCGCCATTGGAGGCATAAACCGATCGAATTGCGCCGCTGTGATGGAAGCTGGGGCGGATTCTGTGGCCGTGATTTCCGACCTGATCCCACGACCGGGCGACTCCGCGGTCCAACGGGTAAAGGAGTTCTTTTTGAGCCTCGGCGATACACGGGGGGTAACCTTTGCTGGACACCCTACCCGGAAAACGGTATAGAACATAGAACCGGCAGCAGCACAGATACTCTAGATCCTTTCATGGAGGATGATCCGGACCGATGCCTAGACTCCTGGCAACTAAACCCCTCTCGTTACTCACCAAAGAGGCCTACGAGGTGGGGGAACACACACTCAGGCGCTCTCTCGGCCCGGTCAACCTCATAACCCTTGGAATAGGCGCGATCATCGGCGCCGGGATCTTCGTGCTGACCGGCCAGGCGGCTGCCCTTCATGCCGGTCCTGCGGTTGCCCTCAGCTTTATCTTTGCCGGCATCACCTGCGCCTTTGCCGGGCTTTGCTACTCAGAGTTTGCTTCCATTATTCCCATCGCCGGGTCCGCCTACACCTATGGCTATGCCACCCTGGGCGAATTGGTCGCCTGGATCATCGGTTGGGACCTGGTGCTGGAATACGCCTTCGGGGCCGCAACTGTGGCCTCCGGCTGGTCTGGATACTTCGTGAGCCTGCTGCAGCAGTTGCACCTTCACTTGCCGCCGCAGTTCACCACCACTTATGGGAACGTGCTCTACTTCTACGCCGACAAGTGGCAGCCCTTGGCCTCGCTTCCTTCCACCATCGACGCCGCCACTCTGCCCCACGTTGCCGGGGTCTTCAACTTTGTCGCCTTCTTTGCCATCCTGATCGTTACCGCGGTCCTCGTGATCGGTATCAAGGAATCGGCCAACCTCAATTCCGCCATCGTCATTGTTAAGTTGACGATTGTGGGCATCTTCCTTGTTCTGGGTGCGGGATATCTGTTCCATCACCCCGAGCTTGCCAGGGTCAACTGGCATCCCTTCATTCCTCCATCGCAGGGCCCCGGCGTTTACGGCTTTGGCGGCATCACGGCAGGCGCGGCATCCGTCTTCTTTGCCTACATCGGCTTCGACGCTGTTTCCACCGCAGCGCAGGAGGCGCGCAACCCGCAGCGCGACATGCCCATCGGGATCCTGGGTTCGCTGATCATCTGCACCATCTTATACATTCTGGTTTCTACCGTGCTTACCGGCCTGGTCAACTACCGCAGCCTCGACGTGGGCGATCCCGTGGCAGTGGGCATCGACGTCACCGGCATTTCCTGGGGCAGTTTGCTGGTTAAGATCGGCGCAGTCTTCGGTTTGGGTACCGTGATGCTGGTGATGTTACTCGGCCAGTCTCGGGTCTTTTATTCCATGTCTAAGGACGGCCTCTTATGGAAATGGGCGTCCGACGTTCATCCTAAATTCCGCACTCCGTGGATTTCTAACATTGTCGTCGGCACGATTGTTGCTTTCCTACCCGCTTTGCTCCCCATCGATAAGCTCGCAGCGCTGGTCAACATGGGTACGTTGCTCGCCTTCACCATCGTGTGTGCCGGGGTTTGGATCTTGCGCCGGCGTCATCCTAATCTGGAGCGGCCGTTCAAAACGCCACTGGTTCCGTTGGTCCCTATCCTTGGTATTTGTAGCGCCTTCTATCTCATGATCAAGCTGCCGCTCCTCACCTGGGAGGTGCTGATCGTCTGGCTCATCATCGGTTTGGGAATCTATTTCAGTTACAGCATCAAACACAGCAAAGTCCAGGCCATGAGCGCGGCCGAGACCACCGGCCGCACACGCTAGCCACTTAGATCTGGATAAATCGCGCGCCTGCGAAGGTCAAAAGTCTAACGAATATTCGTACTTAGAAATGGGCCGATGGCCTTATACTTCTCTGGCCTAAGAGGAGGCGTCCATGAATAAGTATTTTGCGGAACTGGTCGGTACGTTCGTCCTGGTTTTCGGGGGCGTCGGCAGTGCGGTGCTTGCGGGCAGCCATATCGGTTTTGCTGGCATCGCTGCGGCCTTCGGGCTTTCCCTGCTCGCCATGGTGTACACCATCGGGCCTGTTTCCGGTTGCCATGTGAATCCAGCGGTCACCCTCGGCGTCTTTCTTGCCAAGAAGATCAATGCCCGGGACGCAGCCGCCTACATGGTGGCGCAGGTGATCGGCGCCATCATTGCATCCGCGGTAATCCTGTTCATCGCCAACGGTCTTCCTGGTGGCTACAGCGCATCTGTGAGCGGCCTCGGGGCAGACGGCTACGGCCTGCATTCTCCCGACCACTACTCCATGGCTGCCGGATTTGTCGCTGAGGTCGTCCTCACTATGTTTCTCGTCCTCACCGTTCTCGGAGCAACCGATGTCACCGCTCCGGTGGGCTTCGCCGGTTTGGCCATTGGCCTGGTGCTGACCTTGATTCACCTGGTCGGGATTCCCATCACCAATACTTCCGTCAACCCGGCGCGGAGCATCGGACCTGCGATCTTCGTCGGAGGTTGGGCCTTGCAACAGCTATGGTTGTTTATAGTCGCGCCGTTCGTGGGCGCAATTATTGCCGCCCTCGTCTACGCCGGCCTCCGTCACTCTCGTGTGCTGATCACCACCAGGAAAGCAGAGCAGGCGTTGCCCGGGGAACAGATCGACCGCATCGCCTAAGTCCCCATCCAAACCCTTGAGGGAGAATAAAATGCTTCCTCAAGGGTCAAGCCCTACTTTAGGTTGTGTGACGGTTAAACTAGCCCAACTGTCCTCGATAAACAAAAGGACATGCTGCCCCGGCCTAAAGGCTCGCTCGTGCTTTGTATCAGGGCCCGACTTCAGTCGGGCCGATGAGGCCCGACGAAGATCTGGGCTTTAGAGGGTGTGTCAGAACCGGAAGAGAAAACAGCAGGTCCCTCCACTTCGCTACGCTCCGGTCGGGATGACACATTTGTTGCAAGGAAAATGTTCAAAAACGGCCAGAGGAATGGATTTCAACCGTCCGACAGAAGTGTCATCCCGACCGGAGCGGAGGGACCTGCTGTTTCTCTTCCGGTTCTGACACACCCTCTAAAGCCCTGCGTTTTTTGCCAGGTAAGTGTAGCGGCATGGTACTGCCATAACAGGAGCTAAACAGGCTGCGGAAAAATGCTTTGTACGAAGGGCAGGGCTTAAAAGCCCAATTCTCTTTCAACCCTTTATGGCCCGACTAAAGTCGTGCCCTGATACAAAACCAAACTCAGTTGAAACACCTACGCTTCGTTCCTGAAATTTAAAACTCCGCACCCAGGACTGCGTCCTGGGTCTGGAGTTTCTACATATTTCGGAGTTGCGAATTCGCCGGCGGAAGACATTTTTGCCGTATTTAGATCAACGAACCGCCTAAGCTGTGCCAGCCCTGGACTTCAGTCCATAAGCGCTAACTTGTTTGGAATGTTTTTCTTCAAAACTCCCACCAAATCGTAATCCTGAGCGGAGCGCTTGCACAGATTTTTCGCGTGACACCGCGCTTGATGGCGCGGAGTCGAAGAGCCTGTCCCGAGCATAGCCGAGGGAACCTCGAGGATGCCTATCTTGCCTATGCCGTTGGGAGCTTTTCAACCACCCAAGCCCGCGTACAGGATCTTGTTGCGGTACCCACCTGATGGTCACGGGTACATCTTTTCATGCGCTGTAATCATCTTCCATCTCCAGGTCTGTGCAAGGTCTTTGAACTCGGGATTGATGATGCGAATGGGGTTGATTGGG
>DASRRN010000087.1:0-8569 GCA_035695685.1 Acidobacteriaceae bacterium
TCCCGGTGTGACGATGCCAATTACCCGGCCCCAGCAGGGCATCCGCAAGCAAGGGTGGAACGAGATCGAACTGCTGCTGGATGCCGATATCCTGCGCGCCTTCATGAACAACGGGGGAGGCCAGGCAAGCGTGGCGACCGACGAGATGAATGGGTACGGCTCGATCGCACTCTATGTCGGCAAAGGCTGCGAAGTGCGGTTCAAGAACGTAGCTTACAAGGATCTTGCGATCAAGAAGGATCCTCCCGAAGAAGTGGGGAGCCGTTTTCGCATGCAACGTCTGAGCCCCTTCTACTACGGTTGGTCGGCGGCCGCTGCGGACTTCAATCGCGACGGGAAAATGGATATCGTCTCCGGTCCCTTTATCTATTTCGGCCCCGATTATCTGACCTCACGAGAGATCTATCCCGCCGAAGCTTACAACGCTTCCACACAGTACTCCATGAATGACTGGGTGGAACACGCTTATGACTTTACGGGAGACGGCTGGCCCGACGTATTGACCACCAGCCACGCTGGAGGCGGTAAAGACGGCGCCGTCCTGTACGTCAATCCGAAGGGCGAAGCCCGCCGCTGGGATAAATACAAAGTCGTGCCTGTCATTCAGAGTGAAGAGACGGTGCTCAAGGACGTGGACGGCGATGGCAAGCCGGAGCTGGTGTATGAGGCGGAAGGTTATATGCGCTATGCCAAGCCGGATCCCGCCAATCCCACGGGAACCTGGATCATCCACACCATTTCAGAGAAGGGCCCGTGGCCTGCCCACGGCATTGGCGCGGGTGATATCAACGGCGACGGGCGGGTGGATATCCTGGGCGCGGATGGCTGGTGGGAACAACCCCCTGCGGGCAGCGGCGATCAGTTGTGGAAGTATCATCCGGTGGCCTTCGGCAGTTGGGAGCGGGCGTCTCCCGGTGGCAGCGAGATTGGCGTTTATGACGTCAATGGCGATGGACTGAACGACGTTGTGACCAGCCTGCAGGCGCATGGTTGGGGGCTGGCCTGGTTTGAGCAGAAGCGGGATAAGAACGGCGAAATTACCTTCGTAAAACATATGGTGATGGACAACTACAACACGAAGAATGCCGGCGGCGTTGCCTTCTCGGAATTGCACGGCACGGCCATCGCCGATGTGGATGGGGACGGCATCCCCGACTTTATCGTCGGCAAGCGATTCTGGTCGCATCTCGACGACTACTTCGATTCGGATCCCTATGGCCCCGCAGTTCTTTACTGGTACAAGACGGTTCGTAACCCGAAGGCCCCCGGGGGCGCGGAGCTGGTCCCGCAATTGATACACAATCGCTCCGGCGCCGGATCTGACGTGCTTGCCGTCGACCTGAACGGCGATGGAAGGATGGACATTGTCACTTCCACTAGGAGCGGGACGTATATCTTTTGGGGCAAACCAAACCCGGCCGGCAAAGCCCGGTAGCACGATTTAAGCACCAAGCGGAAATCTGCCCCGGTTATCGGTTTTTGGGCGTTTTTCCGCTTATTTACCACACCAGATACCGCTGTCTTTCGCTCTCGAGGGAATTACTTCAATACCCAAAAAATACTTTCTTGACTGTGCTTACGCCGCGTGATAGCGTCCCTCGGTGTAGATGCAAAAGAAATTGCATAATACGAACACAGGCGACTTTAAAAATAGAGGTGAAGTTCATGCAAGCATTTCGAGGATCAATAGGCCGGACGCTATTAGCTGTCGCACTATGTTTTTCCATGTCTTCACTCTTGACCCTGGGTCAAACCACCACCGGTTCGATCGTAGGAACGGTGATTGACCCATCCGGAGCAGCAGTAGCCGGAGTAACGGTCACGCTCACGAACGATGCGACCGGCGAAGGCCACAGCGCGACTACGGACGCCTCGGGCGACTACCAGTTTGTTCTGCTGTTGCCCGGCACTTACAAGATCGATATGTCGGGGACCGGCTTTAAGCGCTACACCCGTGATCAGATTGTGGTGCAGGTTGACCAGGTGTTCCGCGTGAACGCGACCATGGAGGTCGGGGCCGTCAACCAGCAGGTAGTGGTCACCTCGCAGGCGCCCATCATGCAGACGGAAACCGCTTCGCTGGGGCAAGTGGTTGCGGGCAAGGCAGTCACGAATATCCCACTGAATGGCCGCAACGTCCTTGCCCTGGTGTCGCTGGTACCGGGCGTCGTCCCCCAGGGTAGCTCCTCTGGCAACCTCACCGGGCAGAATGTTTTCGCGGCCGGCAATTATCAGATTGGCGGTGGGAACGGGAATCAAAGCTCGGTGCTGGTCGATGGTTCTCCCGTCAACACCTCCTACGGAAACACGGTCGAGCTTGTACCCGATCAGGATGTAATCCAGGAGTTCAAGGTTCAGACCAACAACAACACCGCTGAATTTGGTATGTACACCGGCGGCGTGATCAACATGGCTACCAAGTCGGGAACCAATTCATTTCATGGAACCACGTATGAGTACTTTCGCAATACGGTTCTGAACGCCAACGACTTCTTTGTCAAGCGGAACAACACCGGCAAGCAGCCGATCCATCAAAATCAATTCGGGGCAAACATTGGCGGACCGATCAAGAGAGACAAGATGTTTATCTTTGGTGACTACCAGGGATACCGGCAGGCTCAGGGCAAGATCTACAACTACAACGTACCCACGATGGCCATGAGGACGGGCGATTTTTCGCAGACGGGCACCAAGATCTATGACCCGCTTACTACTTGTGGCTATAACGGCAATCCTGCTTGCACGGCAGCGCAGCTGGCCGGAACCCAACCCACCCGCCAGCAGTTTCCCAACAACATCATTCCCGAGAACCGCTTCAGCACAGTGGCCAAGAGCCTGATCGCCTTTCCCTACTGGGCTGCCCCCACGGTGGCGAATCCCAACGGCCAAGGTCTTAACGATTTCTCCAGGTTTGGCAATTCAGGTGGCGTGAATGACCAATACACGATCCGCGGAGATCAAACGCTCAGTTCAAAGCAGAGCCTGTTCGAGCGCTACACCTGGTGGAAGTCGCAGAACCACGGAGCGGAGCCCTACCAGAACGGCCTGATCAGTGGTGACCCGATCTCGCCCGAGGCATTCACCACGCAGCAGGCCGTGGTGGGAGATACTTACATTTTCAACCCCACGACCATCGCCGACCTTCATCTTTCTTTCCTGCGCTGGAACTACAAGAGAACGCCGGGAACTTTGGGCTACGATGAAACCAAGCTTGGTTTTCCGGGGTATTTTTCGCAGATTGCCCAGTACAACGGTTTCTCTCCATCGACGACGCTCCCATCGATCCTCATGGGGGCAAATCCTACTTATAACGGAGTCGGCACTGGCCTGATTTTCTCAATCAACAACAATTACGTAATCGCCCCGACCTTTACCAAGATCCTCGGACGTCACACACTGAAAGCCGGAGCCGATCTCCGTCGTCTGGAGATGGCATATTTTCAAAACAATGCTCCAGGCGGTGTCTTCACCTTTGACAATGTCTTCACCGGCCAGAGCGCTACAAATCCGGGCTCCACAGGCAACCCATTCGCATCCTTCCTGCTGGGAGACGTGAGTGGTACGGCGGTTGGAGGCACTTCGCAGACGGTTCAGATTGCTCCGCCGACCCTGCAGACGATTTACTACCAGGGTTATTACGCTCAGGACACGTGGCAGGCGAACAACAAACTGACACTCACTCTGGGTTTACGTTACGAAATTCCCGGGGTGTACGTGGCGCGGCACGGTTACGCCGATACGTTTAATCCGGCGGAGATCAACCCGATCGTCGGTGTCCCCGGTGCATTTGATTTGGTGAGTAGTCCGCAGCATCCGGCAAGTGGAGTCAGGAATGAACACTTCGACAACTGGTCGCCTCGCCTCGGGCTGGCGTATCGTTTGAATGATGCCACGGTGCTGCGCCTGGGCTGGGGCAAATTTGTAATACCGTCGGATCTGCAATTTCCTGAGGCGCCGCTCCAGGCTGGGATTAACTTCATCAATAATCTGATGGTGCAATCCACCAATAGCAACCAGACTCCGGCTAACACTCTGGACAATCCCTATCCGAATGGCTTGATCGGGCCGCCGCATCGCAACCCTAATTACCAGCAGATACTTCTCGGTGGAAACCCGCAGGCTCTGCTGGCAAATGAACCCAATGGCGCTACGTATCAATGGAACTTCGCCGTCCAGCGCCAGCTTCCCATGGGTGTGGCTCTCGAAGTCGCATATGCCGGTCTTCACGGAGCCAATCTTCCTATCAGCCACACCATCAACCAAGTGCCGGATAATACGCTCAACCAAGCGCACCTGGATCCCACATGTGCCAGTGGCGATCTAAAGGACTGCTTCTTTACCAAATCAGTAGCGAACCCGTTCTACGGACAAATATCGCAGGGTGTCCTGCAAAATGCGACTGTTACTGCGAACCAGTTAGCCCGGCCGTTTCCTCAGTATGGAAGTATTTCCAATACGGGGAACTACGTGGGCGTGAGCAACTACGACTCGCTACAAATGAAGCTGGAAAAACGCTTCTCGGCCGGCGGAACTTTCCTGGGTTCGTACACCTTCTCGAAGTTGATGACCAATGCGGAGTACCTTACCAGCTGGCTGGACTCAACCACAACCGCCAATTTCCAAGACGTGAACAATCTTCAAGGCGAGTACTCGCTTTCGAGCTTTGATTCCCGGCAACGCCTGGTTGCCAGCTATGTGTATGAACTTCCCATCGGTAAAGGAAGGCTGTTCTTAACCAACCTGTCGGGGATTGCTAATGCGGTTGCTGCGGGCTGGGGCGTCAATGGTGTAACCACGTTTCAGGCGGGTTACCCATTGGGCTTTACCAACGCAACCAACAACATCTCTACTTACGCTTTTGGAGTTAACACCAGACCGAACATCACTCCTGGCTGCCAAAAAGCGATCGGAGGCAACATCTTCAATCGCCTGGGTACAGTGGAGGGGGCTGCGAATAACTATTTCAACCTTGCTTGCTTCAACACCAACCCGGTGCCACTCTTCACTTACGGCAACGAGTCCAGGACAGACAATCAGCTGCGTACTCCTGGCGTTGCGAACTATGACTTTGCTCTCTATAAGGACACCCCGATCCACGAAAATGTCACTTTCGAGTTCCGGGTCGAGGCATTCAACCTGTTTAATCGTGTCCAGTTTGGCAGCCCGAATACGGTTGTCGGAAACTCCCAATTCGGCAATATCACCACTGATTTGAATACTCCCCGACTGCTGCAGGTGGCGGGCAGAGTTACGTTCTAATTACTGCTTGGCCTTTGCAGCTCTACGGTTGATGTACGGGCTTTACCGGCGAAGAGAAACTCTGCACGCGGGGCACGGCAGACCAGATTGTGTGAAGAAGGAAGTATGGAGAGAACGTAGCTGAGCGGGTAAAGAGGGTCTGTGAGAACCCGAAGAGAAACAGCAGGTCTCTCCACTGCGCTCCCCCGGATTTCCTGTGGACGTCGGTGGCGTTGGTCGATCTCATGCGCCTTTCCTTAAAGAGAAAGGCGCACACGCGGCTTTGTCCAGTGCTGCGTGGCAGGAAATCCGGGTTCGCTTCGGTCCTAATAACACAAAGGGGAGGGTGGGTTTCCATTGGAGATCGGTTGCAGGGATCCCAGGTCTCAAAAGCGAGACCTGGGGCACCCTTCGATTGCTGCCGACACAGCGAATTGAGTAATTGCACTCCTGACTCGGCCCACCGAGTTCGCTGCTCCTAATGACAAAAGGGTTGGGTGCAGGCGTGGTAGCCCACTCAAGACAAAAAGGTGATGAAAAACGTCCTCTGTCCAACAACCGCTCTCCATGGAAGCTTCGCCCTCCCCTTTGTCATCCCGACCGTAGCGGAGCGATCTGCAGTTCCGCGGACCTTTCCTGGAAATGTTTTTGATAGAGCGTAGCGCATGTTCACGTGTTTGCTTTACCTAAGCCGACGCCACAAGTAAGGGTGTGGTATTCGCCGGGTGATTGACCATCGATAAGTTAGTTGATAGGCTACCTTGTATATTCTGCAAACATTCTCGCTTACTATACAAAGTCAGGGTTTAGATCAATGGATTATTCAAGTTTCGGACTGCGGGATAAGGTAGCGATCGTCACCGGGGCCTCTCAGGGGATCGGTCGTGCGATCGCCCTTGGACTGGCGCAAGCCGGGGCTCATGTTGCGCTGGCGAAATACCCTGATAAGCGCCAGGATGAGATCAAGGCGCTCAAGGCCGAGATTGAGGCGTTGGGGCGCAAGGCCCTGATCGTGCACACCGATGTTGCCGAGGTCGATCAGGTTCGAGCATTGATGGACCTGGCTCATTCGACTTTCGGACGCATCGACATCCTGGTCAACAATGCCGGCTGGACGGGGACCACGCCAGCCCTGGATGTGAGCGAAGAGGAGTACGACCGCACCATGGCGGCCTCTTTGAAGAGCGTGTTTTTTGCCTCTCAAGCCGCCGCCCGGGTGATGATTCCTCAGGGCGGGGGGAGAATCATCAATATCGGCTCCAACTTCGGAGAGATTGCCTTCAAGGGGCGATCGGTCTATGCAGCAGCCAAGGCAGGGGTCCACCACTTGTCCCGCGCTCTTTCGCTCGAATGGGCTAAAGACGGAGTGTTGGTAAACGTAGTCGCACCTTGCATCACAGAGACCGAGTCACGAAAGAATATCCTGGAACGCCCCGGCTACAAAGAATGGGCCACCAAGGAAATGCTTCCACGCGGACGATGGAATCAGCCCGAGGACCTGGTTGGCGCGGTACTGTTTCTCTCCAGCCCGCTTTCCGATATGGTGGTCGGACACGTGCTGATGGTCGATGGTGGCTGGACGATCCACTGAGGTAAGAGGTGACCATGAAGCTCCGCAATAAAGTAGCGCTCATTACCGGAGCCAGCCAGGGGATCGGCAAAGGCATCGCCGAAGTGTTCGCCGAGGAAGGTGCTGACCTCGTCATCAATCACGTCGGATCGTGCGACAAGGCGTGCGCGGTCGCGGAATGGGTCAGGAGTAAAGGACGGCGAGCCCTGGTGGTCGAGGCAGACGTCAGGGAGCGCTCGCAGGTCGAGGCCATGTTCGAGCGAGCGGAGAAAGAACTGGGGCGGGTGGACGTGTTGGTGAACAACGCAGGCATCGAAACCATTGTTCCTTTTCTCGATCTGACTGATCGCCAGTGGAGCGATCTGGTCAACACTAATTTGTGGGGAGAGTGGCTCTGCTCCCAGGTTTTCTGCCGCCAGGCCGTAGCGGCGGGGCGCGCGGGTTCCATCGTTAATATTGGTTCCATCCAGGCGGGCAAGGTGTTGCCTGGCCGTACTCACTACGCGCCGGCCAAGCTGGCGATCGAGGCGCTCACGCGAAACGTATCCGCAGAAATGGGAGCGTTGGGAATCCGCGTGAATTGTATTCACCCGGGTTTGATCGAGACTCCGATGGTCGATTGGGTTCTGAAACATCCCGACCCAAGCATCCTGGCCGGGGTGGTGGCCCAGATCTCGTTAGGCCGCGCGGGCCAACCACAAGAGATTGGAACTGTGGCTGCGTTTTTTGCCTCAGACGAGGCGAAGTACGTAACCGGCCAATCGTTGTATGTCGATGGCGGCTGGGTTGGTAAGTAACCCCGAATAAGGACCGGATGAAAACTCCTGCATACACTACCGCCCGGCGTGAACGATTGAGCCGGGAATTTTTCCGCGATGAAGATTACGCCTTGCGCCAGGGCATCCTGAAACTGCTGGCCATCAAGGACTCCGACATTCGCCTGCTTACCCTGGAGCAATGCCGCGATGCCGTCGACAAGGGTCTCCATGCAGGCGGTGCTTTTTCCTCCATCATCCCGCTGGTCGCTCTTTTCTATGGTGGCTTCCTTCACCTGGATATCGAAGATCCAACGCGTCGCGGACAGGACATTTTCACTTTGAGCAAAGGGCATGCAGTCGCGGCCCTGGCCTCCATCTATGCCGAACTGGGCTACTTCGACCGCAAGACGCTCAAGAACTCGCGTTCGTTTGCCAGCATCCTGAACGGGCACCCGGGGCCGATTTTACCCGGAGTGCATATTGCTACCGGACCGATGGGGCAGGGATTTGGTGTGGCCCAGGGCTTTGCCATCGCGGGCCACAGCAGCCCGCGATTCGATTCTTATTGCATGACCGGCGACGGGGAGCTGCAGGAAGGCCCGATCTGGGAAGCGGTGATGTATGCCGGGCAAAACCATCTCGACAATCTGTGCGTGCTGGTCGATCGCAACAACGGACAGCTTGACCTTCACACCCGCTTGATTTTTCCCATGCCTGAGTTGGAGGCGGTGTTTCGCTCCTTTGGGTGGCTGGCCTACACCGTGGATGCAACCCAATACGACGGCGTGGTTGCGGCGCTCAAGAAGTTTCGCTTTGGCCCGCGCAATGGAATGCCCACAGCCATCATCTGCAACAGCAGAAAAGGCTTTGGATCCTTTTCGGATTTCCTGAACAAACATAAAGTCACCATGCCGGACACTTTGATTGCGCAGGAATACGCTCTGCAGTCGGAGCAGCGGCAGGCACGGGTTGATGAATTTGCTCTCTACTGCGAGCGGCTGGC
>DASRRN010000088.1:0-2040 GCA_035695685.1 Acidobacteriaceae bacterium
GCGTTCGGCTTGATGCTGTTCAACTTCTCGAAGATAGTCCACGCGCCCTGGGCAGCGATGGTTACAGCCCGCTCTGCGTATTTGACAGCTTTCGACATTTCAAGATCTCCTGTGTTTGAGCCTGCAGGCTGCCATCCGGCGCCCCTCCCGTTTTGGAACGGGATGTTTCATCCTACTGAATCCAGATGCAATTACAGACTGCGGAACAAGAATCCCGCGATGGGTCAGGCGGTACTCTTTCAGCATCAGGCTACTTCCCGGGTGACAAACCAGAAACCCAGGTGAGCCGAATGGCGAAAAACGGCACTTAAATGGAGACAGGGCCCTCCGGACGGGACAGGCAACCTTTCGCAAGTTGCTCATCTGGAACCCGTTACTCGCCAGAGTCCTGGTCGTGTATTTCGCCTTTTCAGCGATGGCTAAAGCGGTAGAAGCGGCCGCTCTGGTAACTCAGCCGCTAATTCATCGGCGGCCACTGGCTTCACAGTCCAGCTTGGCAATCAGGCGATCCCAAGCAAAGCGGCGATCCGGCTTCGCACTGCAGTCATCAGCGCGGCAGGTGCAACGCCGGCCTTTTCGGCCCGGCGCGCTCTCCAGTCCAGATTTTTCATATGGTCGGAGAGCACGGCCCCACGAATCTTAAGGCCGGCTGGTAGCGCCACTTCAAACGGATAGCCCTTCGCCTGACTGGTAATCGGGCACATGACGGCCAAGCCAGTCTTGCCGTTGTAAAGAGCCGGCGAGAGAACCAGCGCCGGTCTTCTTCCGCCCTGCTCATGGCCTGCCTGCGGCGTGAAATCAATCCAAATCAGATCGCCGGTTTCGGGAACATACTCCGTGCCATGTGGCTTGCTCACCAGAGCTCATTCCCCACAACCGCGCCAGTATGCGTCTCGTGATGCAAATTCTCCGGCGTGATGGAATCCACCAGCTCGTGCAGGCTAGGCGTCGTCTCTGCCGGTATCAGTGCGATCGCACCGGATTTCTGGACGGTCACTTCAAGCCGGCTGCCCTCCTTCACCTTTGCTTTCGCAATGACGCTGGAGGGAATGCGCACCGCCAGGCTATGCCCCCATTTGCGAATCTGCACCTGCATACGATCTCCTTACCTGCAGTATATACGATGTATATACATGAGGGTCGTTCCTTCGCAGCCATGCTGAATTATCGGGATTTACCTTTACCGGGCGTCAGCCGGACGCGCCTGGCACACATCCTCGGACTTCGGAGCAGGGTCCTCTTGCCGTGTCGCGGAGGCTGATTCGGGATCGATCCACCAGTGCGCGATCGTACCCCACGCACGCGCCCGGTCATAGACCCGGACGGCAGAGTGGTAGGAGGTACTCACCTCGCACGCGACGCATGGAAACGAATGCGCGGCACCCGCGGCGAGCATGAGCACCAGAAGAACCCCGGCGGATGTCGTTGTGGCGAAGCTCCCATTCGATTTCATGGCGTTTTCTCCTTCTACTTGTATGTCGAAGGAGGGAACAAGGATTCGACATGCTCCCCAAATTTTTTTCCAAGCTACTCAACCTGACGAGGGGCAGCGCGGACGAGTTTCTCTCCCAGGGCGTCAGGAGCCGGAAAGCGTCTTCTCGAAGACCGCTGAAGTCTTCACCCGCGCATATCCGTCCCTGAGATAGAACTCATGCGCCCGCGCCCGGATCGCGTTTGAGCGGACCCGCATTCGTGTCATCCCGCACCCGCGAGCCCACGCCTCTGCAGCCTGGCAAAGCTGCCGCCCGATCGCCTGTCCCCGTGCAGCCTCTGCAACCACCAGCCCGCCGATCAAAGCCGCCGGCTCCGATTGGAGGTGGTATTCGATGCTGAGGTCAATCCACCCCACGACAGCGTTATCCACGCACGCCACCAGCACGGCGCGGTTGGGATCGGCAGCAATCTGCCGTATCCGTGCCAGCACAACAGGAATATCCGCTGGATAACCAAGCTGTTCGCACAAAACAGCGACCTCCGGGACGTCGTCCTCTCGTATCGGTCGAACCTGTGCGTCGCTCACCGGCATAGATAAGGACAGCG